>QNZS01000009.1 GCA_003978465.1 Sulfurimonas sp.
AACTTTGCAAAACGAAACATATTAGCTCAATCGGGTTCATATGCTATGAGTCAAGCAAATGCAGTACAACAAAATGTTCTAAGATTACTTCAGTAGTCTTTCTCCATTTCTTAAAGGTCAAAGAGTTTTTCTCTTTGACCTTTTTTTCGCTATACCCACTTTTTAGAAAACTTGTAGCACTTGATAGTACAGTTTCAAATAGACATTACCAAGAAAAATATAAAATTGTTTTTGATAATGGATACTTTGATGTTTTAAAAAAGAGACAGGTAGGTTTCTTTTAAATACTACAAAATATATAATAAATGCCGATATAATACTTAATAAATATTATAATAATGAAAGATTATTTTTTAAAAAGGATGTGTTATGAGTATTAGTTCTTTAGGTGTGGGTTCAGGAATTTTAACTCAGGATGTGTTAGATCAACTTCGTAAGGCAGATGAATCGGGTAAACTTACTCCAGTTACATTGTCAATTGCACATGAAAATGATAAAAAAGAATCTTTTAAACTTGTTGATGAAAGAATGACAAACTTTATAGATAGTGTAAATGATATTAAAAGTCAATCGGTATGGAATGAACGTACTGCAACTGTTGCATCAGGTAGCTCTATTTCTGTGAGTGCAGTTGAAAAAACAGATTTACAAGACTTTACAATTGAGGTAATAACTTTAGCAACCAAACAGATAGAACGGTCCGGTGCTTTTACAACTGCAACTGATGTAGTAGATACTGCTGCTGGTAGTTTTGATATTAGTGTTGGTGGAGGAACTGCAGTTAGTATAAATTATAGTGCAGGTGCAACTTTAACCGATATTAAAAACCTTATTAATAACGATATTTCATCCCCGGTAAATGCAACCATAGTACAAATAAATAGTGGAGAGTTTCGTCTGTTTTTAAACTCTTCTGATATGGGTGCCTCAAAAGACATCAAGATAATAAGTTTTGATGGTCTTGATACAAAATTAACAACAGAATTCGATTTAGCAGCAGTTAGAGATGCTGGGGATGCTGCATTTACATATAATGGAGTAGCATTTATTCGTTCAAGTAACAAAGTAGATGATCTTATTGTAGGGCTAAGCATGACACTTACAGATGTAGGTACATCAGAAGTAAGTATAACACAAGATAGAACAAGTATTTTTGATAAATTTGACAATTTTGTTTCTAAATATAATGAAAGTCTAACTGAATTAAATAGCCTGACTGCAGTGAGTATTGAGGCAAGTGAGAGAGGAATATTCTCAAATGACAGTCTAATTAAAGGTTTAAAAAGAACTATGCAGGACTTACTGGATAGTGTTGGTGGAGGAGTTGGTGCTATCATGGATTATGGATTTGACATAGATAGGGATGGAAAACTTTCTTTGAACAAAACAATATTAGGAGAAAAATTTGATGCAGAACCTAAGAACACTCAAGCTTTCTTCTCTGGTGGTGATTTTACTAAAAGTGATGGAAGTATTGTAAGTCTCAGTGGTGTATTTTCTGAGATTGCTACAAGGATTGAAAGTTATACAAAAACAGGTGCTATGTTAGATAGTTTTAGTGAAGGCTTAACACAAAAAGTGAGTGATCTGGAAGAGAGAAAATTACAAGTAATTGCTCGTTTAGATGCTAAGTATGAAATCTTAAAAAAACAGTATACGGCTTACGACTTGATTATAAATAGAATTAATTCAACATCAGATATCTTCACACAACTAATAGCACAAAATAATAATAATTAAGAGAAAAAGACTAAATATTTTAGTAAAAGTGTCGATTTATTTAATAGAAAAAAGTTAAGAATTTTTTCATGAAAAGGATTTCAAATGTATGCTAGTAGCGCTCATAATATTTATGCCCAAAATAATGTAGGGATAGAATCTCCATCAAAACTTATAGAGATGTTATACGAGGGAGTACTTCGTTTTAATGCACAGGCTAAACAAGCAATAAAAGATAAAAATGTAGAAAAACGTGTGTATTGGATGAACCGCTCAACTGCAGTCATTACAGAACTTATTGGAATACTAGATATGAACGAAGGAGATATCTCCCACTATTTAGAAGGTGTTTACAATTACCAGATACAACTCATTGCAGATGCAGGGTGTACACAGGATATTTCTAAGCTAGATGAATGTAGTGCCGTTTTTAAAGTGCTTTTAGAAACATGGAGAGAAAGTACAGATGTGGCTTAAAGAGCTAAAGATTGCCATAATAGAAAAAAATACAGAAAAAATAAGTTCACTTTTAGAAGATATCCCAAAAGGATTATCTCAAGATGAGTTGCTTCAAGCTCAGTATCTTTTAAAAGGTGCGAACGAGTTAATACATGAGTTACAAAAAAATACACAGTCATCAATGCTACAGATGAAAAAAAACATAGATTTTTTAAAATCAACACAAGCTCCACATACTCCAAAACTAAATATAAATTCTTAAACTCACTTCTTTTTATTTATACCAAAGTTTAAACTTCTAATAGTATAGTCACTCACAACAGCACCTTTTCTCATACTCAGTATATGTGCAACTGCATCTGCGATATCTTCACAAAGTAATTTTTCATTTTCCTTTTTAGTGACCTCAAAACGCAGCTCATCATAAAATCTAGACTCTGTCATATCGGGGTTAATATTTGTGATACTAAGACCACTCTTTCTAGTCTCTTCAAAGAGGGCATCGCTAAATGATTTGAGACCTGCTTTTGTAGCAGAGTAAACCCCAGCAAATTTACTGGCTCGTATCGCTTCAATTGAGTTTATATTCATAAGGTAGCCATCATTTTTTTTGAGACTTCGGAGTAGGGTGCTTGTAAGTAACATAGGTGCAGTTAAATTTAAAAAAGTCATATCAGTGATAGTCTTAGCACTAAGTTCTTCATGCGGTTCGAATCTTCCAAAACCTGCTGCATTTACTAGTAAATATAGAGACTTTTGTTTGAGTGTTTCACAAAGCTTTAGAGTCTCTTTTTCATTTGACAAGTCTGCATTTATACTGGAAAAATTCTTATCTTGAAGCAGTACTTCACAGTTAGTTCTACTTATCCCGATCACTTTATATCCAAGTAATAAAAGCCTCAAACTTATGGCTTTTCCTATGCCGGAACTCGCTCCTGTAACTACTGCTAATCTCATGCTAACTCCACTTATTTTGCTATACTGCTTGTATGAAAAATATTTATATAACTGACTTAGACCATACATTTTTAAAAAATGATTTATCCGTGAGTGATTATACTAAAAAAATATGGAATTCTTATGCACAAAACTCCATTATGAGTATAGCAACTGCTAGGACTTATATGAAAACTGCTCAGTTTTTAAAAGGCATAGAGATAAATGCACCAATGATTTTACTCGATGGTGCACTTATAGCAACGATGGATAAAAAAATCATTAAAACTACAACTCTTGGACGTGATGCAACGGATACAATCATCGAAGAGGGATGGAAGTTTGGGATATATCCTTTTGTGTTAGCACTTGAAGATGCAAAAAATCTTAAAGAGAGTTTTGTGCATGACAGAGTTTTAAATAAATACCAAAAAGAGGTACTTTCTCGTTACTCTACAGCGGACAATATCCAAACAGAAGATGGAATTAGAGGTAAAGAAGAGAATTTCAAAATAGTCTATATGGGTGAAGAAGAGTTACTAAGAGAACTTCAAGAGCACTTTCTTACTAAGTTCGGGAACAGTGTGAAGTATATTTTAGCTCCTGAAACTTATACGGGCTGTTATTTTTTAACGATACTCAATAAAGATGCAGACAAGTCACATGGCATACAAAGTGTTAGCGAGGCTATGGGTTTTGATTTAGAAAAACTTACTGTTTTTGGTGATAACTTTAATGATATGGGTATGTTTGGCCTTGCTGGGATGTCAGTTGCAATGTTAAATGCACAAGAAGAAGTCAAAGAGATGGCAAAGATAGTTCTAGCACATACAAATGAAGAAGATGGTGTAGCAAAATACTTAGAAGGATTAAAAGATGCATAAAAAATCAAGTCTCATCCCTATGATAATTATAGGTATACTATTTTTTATATTTGGTTTTGTGACTTGGTTAAATGGTTCGTTGATACCTTTTTTAAAGGTTATTTGTAGCCTTAGTGATGTCGAAGCCTTATTTGTTACTTTCGCTTTTTACATCGCTTATACTGTTATGGCTTTACCTATGGCTTATCTCCTGGATAAAACAGGCTATAAGAATGGTATGAGTCTTGGACTTGGTACGATGTCAGTTGGTAGTTTACTCTTTATCCCTGCGGCATTAAACGGAGAGTTTATATACTTTTTAGTCGCACTTTTTACTCTTGGTTCAGGACTTACCTTACTCCAAACTGCTTCAAACCCTTACATAGTTTTAATAGGTCCTATAGAGAGTGCTGCAATGCGTATAAGTATTATGGGGCTTATCAACAAGAGTGCAGGAGTTTTAGCTCCTATTATATTTACTGTTTTAATTTTATCAGGAATTGGTTCGATTGAGAATCTATCCATTTTTGAGATTGAAGCTTTAGCTCAAAAACTGATTCTACCTTATGGCACAATGGCAATTGTTCTTTTTCTTTTAGCATTTTTTGTAAAGTTTTCAGCTCTTGAAGAGTTAGAGTTTACACAAGATGAGTATGACGACAGTTCGGTTTTCAGTTTCCCTCGTATTGTTTTAGGTGCAGTTGCACTCTTTTTTTATGTAGGTATAGAAGTTATTGCCGGTGATACCATAGGTCTTTATGCTCAAAGTTTAGGTGTTATAAACGTAACTGTTTTAACCTCATACACTATGGTTTTTATGGTTATCTCATATCTAGTGGGAGTATTTTTTATACCTAAGTACCTCTCTCAAGAAAAGGCACTTAGTGGTTCTGCCATTTTAGGTATAGTATTTCTTATAGGTGTTACATTTAGCTCAACAACAGATAATACTATATCTGAGTTTTTGTGGGGATGGAGTGGGATACAAACACTTCCTAATAGTGTTACATTTGTAGCACTTCTGGGTCTTGCAAATGCTCTTGTTTGGCCAACTATATGGCCCTTAGCTTTAGCAGACTTAGGAAAACATACTGCAAAAGGTTCAGCACTACTTATTATGTCCATAGCAGGTGGAGCATTACTTCCTTTAGCTTTTGGAAAACTCTCACTTCTTAGTGGTAGTATGCAAGAAGCATATCTGTACGGCATTATTTGTTATGGTGTGATTCTTCTTTATGCACTTAAGGGGCATAAAGTAACTGGATGGGGTAGATAGTGTTAGATGATTAAAAAATTCAAAAATGGTTTTACTTATATAGAAGTAAGTAACAAAGTAGCCTCTGCTAAAATAGCACTTCAAGGTGCACATATTTTTGAATATAAATGTGACAGGGCTAAAGAGATACTCTGGTTAAGTCCTACTAGTTATTTTGAAACAGGAAAGGCTATTCGTGGCGGTATACCCATCTGTTGGCCACGTTTTGGAGTCTTAGATAAAGAAATGCCTGCTCATGGTTTTACTAGAACTGCTGTATTTGAGCTCGTTTGCATAAATGAGATAGATGGGACTACAACAGAAGTGATTCTAAGACTAAAAGATACAAAAGAGAGTAGAGAGGTTTGGGATTATAAGTTTGAACTTGACATTGTATTTGTAGTCTCGGATACTTTAAGTGTGAAGATGATTAGTAAGAATTTAGACATTAAAGACTTTAAAATAACTCAAGCATTACATACTTATTTTGATGTTTCAGATATAGATGATGTCTCTATAAGTGGACTCCAAGAAAAAATATATATAGACACTCTTATAGGTAAAATGATAGTTCAAAAGGAGAGTATTAAAATAGATTCAGAGTGTGATAGAGTCTATTTTGATGTAGATAAAGTACTTTTTCTGGTGGATAAAGAAAAAAAAATAAGTATAAAGACAATAGGTTCAGCCTCGGTAGTTGTATGGAATCCTTGGATAGAAAAAGGTTCAAATATGGCTGGTATGAAAATAGATGCTTATAAAGAGTTCGTCTGCATAGAGACTGCAAATGCTTTTGATGATTTTCGGGTGATACAACCAGGGAGGAGCCATACACTAGGTGTAACCCTTGGTATACTTTAAAGAGTGCTAAAAAACTCTACAGCTTCATTTTCGTACTCTGCTTGAGCAGGACTAGCAAGCTTTATTTGTTACACAAGACTATCAGCCACAACTTGAACAAAAAAATGACAAAAAAGTAAAGCGGGGGAGTAACTAGGATTTATAACTGGTATGAGAAAGTTTAGAGAAAAAGATAACAATATCAAGATATATTGATTTAATTAGCTAGTTTGGTTATAGTTCCATTACTTTAATATATAGGAATATTTATGATTTTAGCGTTTAGCCTCTTTTTAGTGACTTTAGTTTTTATTATCTGGCAACCCAAAGGTTTGCAGATTGGAACTTCTGCTGTAGTCGGTGCAGTTATTGCTGTACTTATAGGGGTTGTAAGTTTAGAAGATGTAGTTACAGTTACAAGTATAGTTTGGGATGCTACACTGGCATTTATAGGTATTATCATTCTTTCTATGGTTTTAGATGAGATAGGATTTTTTGAATGGGCAGCAATTAAAATGGCTAAACTCAGTGGGGGAAGTGGTAAGAAGCTTTTTATTTATATCTTACTTTTAGGTGCTTTAGTCTCAGCATTTTTTGCAAATGATGGAGCGGCTCTTATTCTCACACCGATTTTACTTGCTAAAATGAAGTACTTAAAGATGAAACCTTTAGCAATTTTTGCATTTTTAATGGCAGGTGGATTTATAGGCGATAGTGCTTCAAATCCTTTAGTCATCTCAAACCTAACAAACATTGTAACAGCAGGCTATTTTAATATTGGTTTCTTAGAGTACATGAAAAATATGTTCTTACCAAACCTTTTATCTATCTTTGCATCTATTGTTGTACTTTTTATCTACTTCCGTAAAGATATCCCACTCAATGTAGATGTAGATGCACTTCCAGAGGCTTCAAGTGTTATCAAAAACCAAACTATATTCAAACTTTCATGGGTATTCCTGACCCTTTTAATGCTCGGTTATTTTATAGGAGATATATATGATTTACCTATCTCCGTTTTTGCTCTAGGTGGTGCTTTACTCTTTCTAGCAATTGCAAACTATTATAAGGCAGTGAAACCACTAGAAACAATTAAAAATGCTCCATGGCAGATAGTATGGTTTAGTATAGGCCTTTATGTAGTGGTTTATGGTCTTAAAAATGCAGGACTAACTGACATTATCGCTTCATTAATTGTAGATCTTCAAGCAGAGGGCACAACAGTAGCTATCATCGGAACAGGTTTCCTATCTGCATTTATATCTTCAGTAATGAACAATATGCCTACAATAATGATTATGGATATTGCCATTGACAAGGTTGGATATGCTGGGAATGAAGTTCTTGTATATGCAAATATTTTAGGTTCAAACCTAGGACCAAAAATGACACCTATTGGCTCTTTAGCAACACTTCTTTGGTTACATGTATTAGCGAAAAAGGGAGTGAAAATTGGCTGGATTGAGTATATGAAAGTAGGGCTTGTGATAACACCACCTGTACTTTTTGTAGCACTATTAGGATTATTATAAAGACTTAACTTAAAAGTTAATTTATAGAGATAAACTACAAAAGTAGACAGCAAAGTTATGCTATTATCGCACAAATTATAAATGTGTGAAAAAGGAAAAATATGGAAAATGGAAAAGTACTCTCGTTATATATGATTCTCCCTGATATGATACGTGCAGGTCATAGAATGCAGGTTGATGATTTTGATTGTGACCCAAGTGGAATTGTTGGTAGTAGAGATTACGAAGATACTGTAGACTTTACGATGGTTTTAGTTTCTAAAAAAAGTTATGACATCATAGAAGAAGCAGAACTTGTTGTAGGAGATGGTGTTTTAATGGAAGATATTTATGTAGATATTGATCTTTATCACTTAAAAAAAGGCTCAATCATTGAAGTAGGTGAAGCTATTTTTGAAGTAAGAGGTCCTTGTGAAGATTATCGTTACCTATATGCATTTGCACCCGAACTTCCTGAACTTTTAGAGAAAAAACGTGGTCTTATTATAGCTCCTATTGACTACGGTAGTATCGCAGTAGGCGATGAAGTTAAAGTGATAAAAGAAGCTTAAGATGAGTATTATAGGGATAGGAATAGACTATAGTAATATCTGTAAAGATTACAATACAGTCTATTTAGATAGAGATAATACAGATCCTGATACAAAAAAATGTATGAAAAAAGTAATGACATGGACAAAAGAGTTTGTGTCTGAACTTTTAGAGACCTTTGAGTATAAACTTTACAATCTTAGCTCAGAAACTCCAGTAAAAATAGATGATGTCGCCTCAAAAAGATTTCTTTTTTACTCTCTTGAAAAAGAGATTATACTTCAAAGTTATGTACTAGATAAAGAGTATGTTCAGTACAACAACTTAAGTACTTGGGAGTCAGATAATGAAAACAGTCTGCTTATTAGAAATGATGAAGATGGTGGTTCAATTTACTTTTATGTAGATAAAAATCTGAAAGTTCGTGAATGGATTTTAGAAAAACTAAAGAAGTTTTCTTTAGATGAAGTAGAGTTCGAAGCTAAACAATAAAGTAAGCTCTTAAAACATCATGGCTTTAAACTAGGCCATGATACTTCTGATACACTCTTTTTACATACTTCGCTTTTAATCCTGAAGTATTAATCTCATATACTTCTTGTTTGATATGCTCTTTTTTGATGTTGATTAGGCGTTCCCATCTTTGTGCTAAAAGAACTCTTGCATCTGCTTCAAAGTCACCTGCATATTCTGGAAATTTAGCATTAAAAACTTCTATTAATTGTGTAAAATCTGTTGCTTTAATTAGCTCAAATTGCTCTAAAGGGTGAGTTTTCTGCACTTCTACAAAGTCTTGCCAGCCAAGTTCTACAATAGTATTGAGTTCTGATAGGAAGTCTCTTTCTTCTTTTGGAAATGCTTTATGCATCTCAGTTGCAATATCTTTAAACGGATGTTTATTTACTAAAAAAAGCTCATCTTCAAAGCCTTTTAAGTCTGCTTCATACTCTGCTGCATCATTATACATTTCAGCAATAGCTGCATTTTTAGCATTGTGATTAGGATTCACTTTTTTTTCTGTAGTAGAGTTTTGTGCGATATTATCAGCATGAGCTTCTTTTAGCTCCTCCATCTGTAATTCTAAATATCGTTTTCTTTTTTGCTCAGCCATATTTTTAGATCCCGTAATAATTTTTTCGTATTTTAGCATGAAATTGTAGTTCTGAAATTAAATATTTAAAGTGATTCTTCTGATAAAGTTGATTTTTTGTTTAGAAGTCTAGTAATTTAATTAAGTTTTAACTCGTTTTAATACATCTAAACTGATAAAAGAGATAGATACTACAAGGTTTATATAAAATACTAGCAGGTGACATTTATGCTTTAATTACAATAATGACAAATGAGATGGGCTCACGACTATTTAGTATGAGAATAGTCAGAAAGCATATAAAGATCAACTACTGATGGATTCCCTAAATAACCTCATTGTTATTTATTAGCTACTCTGTTTATTTTAAACTTATTTGTTTTTGATATAACGGTAGACATGAAAAAGAAGCGGATAATATGGCTTAACAATTTAAATTCTTAAATATCTTCATGTAAAACCCAAGGGCTTGAAATTTCTGTTTGAATACTTATTCTTTTTCAAAGTTTTGTTCTGTATTGACATTAAAAATATCTTTTCCTAAGTCAGCCTCAATAAATCGTTTTGCAAAAAAATCTCCAGCATAATTATTAATATGAAAACCATCAAGATATAATGCAATATTATTATGAGAACATATATAATTACCTTTTTTATTTATTTGTACATCATAAATATTTAGACTTTTTGCATTTAGTTCTTTCAATACACTATCTATTACTTCATAGCCTTTAGTCGTTGTGTATGGTTTTTGTACTAGACATTTAAATGAATTCTCACTCTCACTGATAAAAAGATTATTTAATCTAAATAATTGTTTTTTATTAATCTCATTATTGTATTTGGTTCCCTTTACAAATATTACTTGAGTATGTTTGGAGAGTTCTTTGTATTCTCTAATAAGTTTATTTTTATTTGCATTCAACCATGGATAATATAGTATTAAATAATCATATTTTTCATCTATGATACTTTGATACAATTTATCTGTTTGTATTTTATCTCCGAATAAATAGTAAAAATCTGATTTAACATTATAGTGTGCTGTAACTTGATCTAAAAAAACAAGACCACCACTATGGACAAATGAATTTCCTAAAACTAAAGCAGTTTTTGTTTTTTTATTAATTTTGACTGTAGAGCAATTTGTTAATAATTCCCCTTTATTATCTAAACATCCTTTGTATTTTCTACTAACTTCTATTCCTGCTAAATTAGAGTAGAATAATAAAGGGCTTAGTGTTATTTTTTCATATAGTGTATTAATAATAGGAAAATTTACTGTCTGGTTCTTTTTGTAGTATGTTATAGATATCAAATACATCAATGGGAGAATAATAATTAATATAGTGTAATTACCATAATTTTTTGGTATAAACTTTTTTTCAATTGTAAAATAAGTAAATATTGAAAGTCCTAATAGCATGACAATTAGTATAGAAATGCTTAACATACTAATCTCTATACCTAAATGGTGAAAAAATAAAAATAATGGGTAGTGCCATAAGTAAATTGAATATGATATTAAGCCAATAAATATAAATAACTTATATCGTTTTTCAGTACCAATTTTACCAAAAACAAGTGCTAATGTAGATAGTAAAACAACTATTATATTATTGTAATTCGGATATGTTTTTATATTCATATCAATAAAACTTAACACAATAAGGGAGAATAATGATATAAAAAATATATAATTATTGGGTTTCATCTTATCGTGTAGTAGGTATGCCATTACTCCCATGACAAATGCCAATATACGTCCAAACGAATGATAATAACTAAGCTCCATTAAAAGTAATAAAGTAGCAAGAAAGATGAGTCCAGTTGTGATATAAAAAATATTCTTTTTAACTCTTCTATTTAGTAGTAATAATGGAAATAATAGATAAAACTGCAGTTCTATTGCAATACTCCATAGATGAAGCAAGTAGTTATTATCATTATTCCCAAAATAATCTATATTTATTTTTTCTGCTTTGAAATTTGAATTAAATGTTATTGTATCTCTAAACATTTGTAATGTCTCTAATTCAAGGTACTCTATTAATGAAAGAGCAAAGATCACTAGAAATGAAATAAATAAAAATACTGGATATATCCTCATAATTCTTTTTATATAAAATTGTTTTAAACTTTGTGCATCATTGACTCTTTTTAAAGCAATTTTTGATATTAAAAATCCTGATATTACAAAAAAAATGTCTACACCTATGTATCCTGATATTAAAATTTTATTATTAAAATGGAATATAAGTACAAGAAGTATCGCTGCTGTTCGTAATATGCTTATATGATTTAGCAAAAATTATCCTTTTTATTTTATAAAGTATAAAGGTGTACACAACTATTTAATTAAGTACACTATAGAGAGAATGCCTTAAGAATTAAAATTAATAAGCACACAAGATGTGTGCTTATTATAGGTATCTCATCCTGAAGAAAAATATAAGTAGGTATTAATGTTCTAGCACAGTAAATATTCAGAATATTAAATTGATGGAACTGTTTGAATGATTTTGAACTATTGAAGTAGTATTAAATAGAGAGTTTATATTAATTTATTTTGTTGATGGTGCGGATGAAAGGACTTGAACCTTCACACCTTGCGGCACCAGATCCTAAGTCTGGCGTGTCTACCAATTTCACCACATCCGCGTGGATAAGTATTTACTGTCACTTCTGACATCATAACATAATAAGTCGTAAATGGTGCCCCCTACTCGATTCGAACGAGTGGCCTACGCCTTAGAAGGGCGTTGCTCTATCCAGCTGAGCTAAGGAGGCATATTTCTAAAGGTGGTGCGCCCGATAGGATTCGAACCTATAACCCTCGGAGCCGAAATCCGAAACTCTATCCAGTTGAGCCACGAACGCTACTACGTATGAGTTATTATTGTTATTAAGTTTTATATTTATTTAAATTATGGGGTGGGATACGGGATTCGAACCCGCGACCCCCGGCACCACAAACCAGTGCTCTAACCAACTGAGCTAATCCCACCATAGTTATTTTTTAAATATAAATCTTGTAATTTTAAAGTGGTCGGGGTGAAAGGACTCGAACCTTCGGCCCCCTGGTCCCAAACCAGGTACTCTAACCATACTGAGCTACACCCCGACCTAAACACAAAAATCGAACAGCTAGTGCTGATTAATGAGCCGGAATTATAGACAATTAATGATAAAATGTCAAGAGTATTTAGCACTAATTATAAATTACTTTGCTACAATTGGCGAATTAGTATATTTCGGGGGTCATTTTGGGTGAACTTTTTTCGGTTGCAAACTCTTTTTTAGAGACTGTTTTATTTTTTGACATACTTTTTGGAGCGATTGAAGGTGTGAGCCTTCCATTCTTAGTTGTTTGGCTTATAATGGGTGGGATTTATCTTACTCTTGTAACAAAGTTTATTAATGTAAGAGTATTTAAACACTCATTGGACATTATTAGAGGTAAATATCGTACAGCTGATGATAAAGGTCAGATATCTCCTTTTGGAGCTTTAACAACTGCTCTAAGTGCCACTGTTGGCCTAGGAAACATAGCAGGTGTAGCATTAGCTGTTGCAATCGGTGGTCCAGGAGCTACCTTTTGGATGATTTTTGCTGGATTCTTAGGAATGAGTTTAAAGTTTACCGAAGTCACCCTTTCCATACAGCATAGAGTTTTTCTTAAAGACGGAACTATTATGGGTGGTGCAATGCAGTATCTCTCACACGGTCTCGCACAAAAAGGCTATCCTAGTTTTGGAAAAGTTTTAGCCGTAGTATTCGCATTTTTGATGATTGGTGGTGCTATTGGTGGAGGAAATATTTTTCAAGTCTCTCAAGCTTATAGTGTTATTTCTCACGAGATTCCTTATTTTGCAACTAATCCTTTACACTTTGGTTTTATTTTAGCAGCCTTAACGGGAGCAGTCATTATAGGTGGTGTTCAACGAATTGCTTCTATAACTGAGATGTTAGTCCCGGTGATGGTAGTCATTTATGTGAGTGCCTCTATCTGGATTTTAGCTGTAAACTCTGATAAAATATACGATGCATTTGCACTTATTCTTTCAGAAGCATTTAATTCAAGTGCTGTTTATGGTGGTACTTTAGGGGCTTTAATTCAAGGTTTCCAAAGAGCTGTGTTTTCTAGTGAAGCTGGAATCGGTTCATCCCCGGTTGCACATGCACCAGCACTTACAAAGTATCCAGTTCGTCAAGGTTTTGTAGCTTTGTATGAGCCTTTTATCGATACTGTTATCATTTGTACAATGACAGCTTTAGTTATCATTATCACGGGAGTATATGAATCAGATGGTGCTTATACTGCCTTAATCACAGCAAAAGAGGGTGCGGCTTTAACAAGTGCAGCTTATGGAACAGTTATCTCGTGGTTTCCTGTTGTTTTATCAGTAAGTATCTTCTTGTTTGCCTTTTCAACTATGATATCTTGGTCATACTATGGAGAACGTGCTTGGGTATATCTTTTTGGTGCTAGGTTTTCTATAATCTATAAGATAATGTTTTTATCCCTTTCAGTTATTGCAACAGTAGTGAGTACTGGTATACTAGTAGACTTTAGTTTTATGCTTATGCTAGCAATGGCCCTTCCAAATATATTGGGACTTATTATACTTAGTGGAGATGTAAGAGTGCAGTTAAATATATATATGTTTAAACTTAAAAGTGGTGAGTTAGATGCAGAGGCTCTCAGAGATGAGTAATATTTCTGATGAGTGTAAGAAGATTTTATTAGAAGAAAATATTGATATTTTCTCTGAGATAGATTTTAAGGTTAACTCTAAAGTGCATACACTTAGTTTTGAGTATATTGTTGACATTTGTATGTAAGCATCAGATGAATTGTAATTAGTCTTTTTAGCTGCTTTAAAAAAAAGCTCTGTTAATAGATGAAATGGGAGTGAAGAAGTTTTTTGAAGGTATGGGCCAGTTACAACTGATGACCCATTTCTCGACTAAGATTTAGTCGCATTTACTAGAAATATTGCCGTATCTGTGTCTAGTATTTCTGTATGGTTTAAAAGCCATGGTATTAAAGAACCATCAACATAAGAAGTTATAAGTGAAAAGTCACCTTCTCCCTCGCTAAAGATTCTAGTAATATTATTTAGTTCTTTTAAAACTCTATCATGTTCAGCTTTGTGAATAGAATAAGAAGGAAAGTTATGCTCTTTCATCATCGCCTCTTCAGTACTAAAATGAGCAATACTATGCTCAACTAATTCTTCTAAAAAAATCTTTGTAGCAGCAATGTTTTTACCCTGTGCCGCAGAAGAGAGCTGATTTATTAAAATCATATCTTCTAAATGAATATCATTCATGCTAGGCATTGCTACCATAGGTAGTTGTTCTTGAGCTATCATTAGAACTGAATCATTCCATTAACAGGGCTCGAAGCAGTAGCATAAGGCTTCTTAGGTATACGTCCAGCAAGGTAAGATCTACGACCAGCTAAAACTGCATATTTCATAGCCTCAGCCATTATCATAGGGTTTTGTGCTTGAGCTATAGCAGTGTTAGTAAGTACACCATCAGCACCTAACTCCATTGCATAAGCAGCATCGCTAGCACAACCGATTCCAGCATCAACGATGATTGGAAGATTTACAGCTTCACGAACAAAAACAATGTTATACGGGTTTTGAATACCAAGACCTGAACCAATAGGAGCAGCGAGAGGCATAATAGCATGAGCACCAGCATCTTCAAGACGTTTTGCCATGATTGGGTCATCTGAAGTATAAGCCATAATAGTAAAACCATCTTTAGCAAGTACTTTACAAGCTTCGATAGTCTCTAAAACATCAGGATAAAGAGTTTTTTTAGTATCACCAATTACTTCTAGTTTGATAAGATCTATTCCGGTCGCTTCGCGAGTTAAACGAAAAGTTGTAATAGCTTCTTCAGCAGTTACACATCCAGCAGAGTTTGGAAGAAATTTTACATTTGTTCCTGCAAAAGTATCTCTTAGGTTTTCTTTATCTGGGTCAGTGATATTTAAGCGACGAACTGCAACAGTGATAAGTTCACTACCTGAAGCAAGTGTTGCATCTTTTGTCATCTCGAATGAGTCATATTTTCCACTTCCAACGATTAGACGTGAACCGAGTTCATATTTTCCAATTTTTAAAATGTTATCCATTATATTTCCTATTGTAGTATTTAATTTATAATTATTACTGATTTATCGTAATTATAATGATCTTTTCTTAGAGATTACCAATTTCTTCTATTAAATCATCAGGTGTAAGAGAAAAATCAGTACCAGTATAGTTTTTTGCTAACTTGGTATGAGCGAGTGAAGCATGTACAGCCGCATTTAAGGGGGAGTACCCTTGTGCTAAAAGTGAACCGATAAGTCCAGATAAAACATCACCACTGCCACCTTTTGCAAGAGCTGAAGTCCCATGAGGATTTACAAATATTTCTTTTTCTTTTGCGATAATTACATTTGCTCCCTTTAGGAGCAGTGTTACATTGTTATATTTTGTGACAAAGAGTTCTACATAAGTAAAACGATTTTTTTGTAGTTCTTCTATAGATATATTGGCGAGATTTGTCAGTTTTAAAAGAGAGATAAATTCTTTAGGATGTGGCGAAAGAACAAGAGATTCACGTTTTAGTAGTGTGAGAATTATAGGCAGGTAAAAGATATCTGCATCAAGAATAAGTGGGTACTCATTATCAAAAAATGTTTCTAAATCATCATTACTAAAAGCATTTCCTAAACCCATACCACAGCATAATGCTGTAGTGTTTTTTGGGAGTTGGGCAGAACTCATTAATGAGTAGTGAAAGGCATTGTTATGATCGTGAGTGATAAGTGTCACTAAACCACAGCCAAAACGAGTGGCTGCAAGAGCAGACATTGTACTAGCTCCTCTCATTTCTCCATGGGCGATACTGAGATGACCAAAACTTCCCTTATGAGAATTTTGTTGTGTACGGTAGGGAAGTTCTAAGTCATCTTCATCAAGAAGTTTACATGTAGATTCTATTTCATATAAATCTCGATGAATACCTAAGTCTAGCACTCTTATCTCTCCTACTATATCTTTTACTTTGTCACAAAAAAGAGACTTTTTTAAGGCACCCATAGTTAATGTCACATCTGCATTAAAAACAAAACCAGAAGGAATATCACAGGCTATTTTAAATGCAGACATCTTGTTCATACCTTGGAGAAGGTCTATGAGAGTAGGGCTAAGTTCGCCTTTAAAACCAGTTCCAATAAGAGCATCTACGAGGATATCTGATTTTTCTAGTATTTCTGACTCTTTGATGTTAAGGTTTTGGATGCGCTGATATTGTAGTTTAGACATCGCAGAAGTGGGAGGTCTTGTTAAAAAAAGAGTAATATTAAAATGAAGGTGAAGTAACCGAGCAAGGGCTAAACCATCGGCACCGTTATTACCAGAGCCACAAACGATGGTAAGTTTAGCACCTTGAGTGAAGTTTTCTTTGATGTATAAAGCCATACCATTAGCAGCATGCTCCATAAGTAAGTCCTCAGTAAGTCCAAACTCAGAATAAGAGCGTTTATCTAAAAAGCCAACTTCATCAAAGAGATTTTGCATATTAGCCTTCTAAAATATACTCGTCTATTTTAACGATATTACTTTTTATCGTATTAAAGAGTAGCGTTTGATGAGCTGCTCTATACTGATAATAAAATTCATTTTTTTCTAATGTTTTTATAATGGCAGTGTTAAAATAGTTGCTGTTTGAACATCGCCCAAGGTAGAGAAATGTGAACAGTAGTTTGAGGTGTTGGTTCTCAAAGGTAATGTGTGGTTGTGCAAGAAATGTAAACCCGAATCTTTGTAGGTGACTAAAACTTAAAAGGTAAAGTAAAAAATCTTCAAATTTTGTATAAAAACCATTTAAATTGTCGATGTCGTGAAAGAAGTAGTAGTAGTTCTTCAGTAAAATATCCTGAGCAATAGTTTTTGAAAGATGACTTTGAATATCTTTTTTATTTGAGAAGTAATCAGGATTGACAGCCATATAGATGTGTTTTTTTTGTGCTGTAAGTTTTGCAAATTCTTCATCAAAAGCATCACTTTCTTCAAATTTTATATAGTTAAAATGTTCATCTTTGTAACGAAGCTCTATTTCTTCTTCAAAAGAGTTGTTAAAATCAAAATAAATGGTAGGAATATTGCTGTCTATAGCAAAGTTGCGTATTCTGCAAGCTAAATTTGTCTTGCCTGAACCTACTTCTGCAATGATAAGTGTGTTGTGTGTCAGTATTCTGTCTTCAAGTATTAACGGGTTAATTGTATTTGTATATTGTCCAATATTATTTCTCATAGTTGTTCCTTCTAGTATCGTAGCCGTATTTTAACACATTTTAGGTACTATTTGATACTTTAATTTTTGGAAGATAACGAACTGCTTAATTCACTTTCACCTCTTTGCAGCTATTGAATGGATCGGTGGTTTTGTATTTATGTTTGTTTTTGAGGTTACTCTTTTAGATAAGGCGAAACAGAGGGCAGTTTATTCTCATATTAGCCCGATATTTGGTTGCTTTGAACTTGTCTCTTTAGCTATCCTTTTGGGCTCTGGTTTAGTCATAATAATAAACTTTTAGAGTTACTTCTGAGTAAGGATAGTTCAGTAGTGGTAGAGTGACTTGCTAGAAAGCTGATTCTAGTGACTCCTTTTTACTTAACCTCCTTATTCTACATTATGTAAGGATGATTAACTCAATACTATTCTAAAATAGTATAAAATAAGGATTTTTCTTGGCTACAAAAGCAACAATTTATAAGGCAAATATTAACATTGCAAACATGGATACTCATTATTATGCTGAGCATTCTTTGGTCATAGCAAAGCACCCCTCAGAAAATGACCTACGTTTAATGGTACGTTTAACTGCATTTATCCTCAATGCTACTGAGACACTGGAATTTACAAAAGGTATAGACCAAGACGATGAACCAGATTTATGGCAAAAATCTATGGGTGGGGATATAGAACTCTCTATTATCTTAGGGCAACCTGATGAAAAACGAATTAAAAAAGCTTCAGGTACTTCGGATGAAGTTATCATTTACATTTATCAAGACGGAATGGCAACTTCTTGGTTTAAACAAAATGAAAAAGTACTCAAACGCTTTAAGAATGTAAGGGTAGCTTTTCTCTCGTTTTCTAGTGATATACAAGTGATATGTAATCGTTCAATGGATCTGCAATGTAATACCCAAGATAGAGAGCTTACACTGATTTCTGGTGAGAGTTCTATAATAGTTAGTGAAGATATTTGGAGTAGAGATTAACTACTTCAAGCACAAAACGCTATAATACATTTATGAATTATAAAACAATTGCACAAGAGACTCTAAACATCGAAGCAAAAACACTTTTTAATGCAGCAATGCTCATTGATGATGTATTTGATAAAGCTGTTGAAGTCATCTTAAAATGCAAGGGTAAACTTGTCATTACAGGTGTGGGTAAAAGTGGACTTATTGGGGCTAAAATGGCTGCAACTTTCGCTTCTACTGGAACACCAAGCTTTTTTCTTCATCCAACTGAAGCACTTCACGGTGATCTTGGTATGATAGGTGAGGGTGATGTAGTGATAGGCATTAGTTATAGTGGTGAGAGTGAAGAGCTTAGCTCTATTTTACCTCATATAAAACGCTTTAATGTACCTCTAATTGGTATGACAAGAGATGAAAAGTCTACACTCGGATCTTTTAGTGATATGGTTATAAAGATAAATGTTGAAAAAGAGGCCTGCCCAATAGACACAGCCCCAACTTCTTCAACTACTTTAACACTTGCACTTGGTGATGCATTAGCAGTTTGTCTGATGAAAGCTAGAGACTTTAAAAAGAGTGATTTTGCTTCTTTTCATCCTGGCGGGGCTTTAGGTAAAAAACTTTTTATAAAAGTATCAAACCTGATGCAAAAAGAAAACCTACCTACCATAAGTAAAGATGCAAAACTTAAAGATGCAATTTTAAGTATTAGCGAGGGGCGTTTGGGTACTACACTTATCATAGACGAAAATGCAAAACTCCTTGGACTTTTAAGCGATGGTGATGTCCGTCGTGCACTTTTAAGTGATTCGTTTTCACTCGAAGACGAGGTCTTAAAGTATGCAACTCTCAACCCTATGACTTGCCAAAATGCAGAAATGCTTGCAAGTGATGCACTTGTTTTAATAGAAGAAAAAAAGATACAACTATTAGTTGTTACAGATAAAGATAAAAATATAAAAGGCGTGCTTCATATTCATACGCTAATAGAAAAAGGAATTTCATAATATTATGATGAGATTAAACAAATTTATAGCACACTACTCGACATACTCGCGTAGAGAAGCTGACAAAGTAGTCCAAGATGGTTATGTAAGAGTAAACGGTGAAATACAAGAAAACCCTGCGACTCAAGTTGATGAGAAAGAGGATATTGTTTATGTCAGTGGAAAACAGATAAGCCGTCAAGAAAAGTACACTGTTATCGTTTACAACAAACCAAAAGGCGAACTTGTAACAAAGTCTGACCCTAAAGGGCGTCGTACTATTTATGATTCACTTAGCCATGAGTTTAAACATTTTGTTCCTGTTGGACGTTTAGACTATGCTAGTGAAGGAGTACTTCTTTTAACAGATGCTTCTCATGTCGCAACTGCTCTGATGACTTCAGATTTGGAGAGACGCTACAAGATAAAGATAAAGGGCGAGGTGACTTCTGAGATGGAGACTGCTATGCTAGAGGGTATGTATATAGCAGATGCAACAGCAGGTGGGCACTCTCACTCAAAGATAACATCGATGCAATTTAAACCATTTTTAGGCTATCAAATCCAGAAAAATGCACATAACTACTCAACACTTAAGGTTGCGATTTCTGAGGGTAAAAACCGTGAACTTCGTAGGTTCTTCGCTCACTTTGATGCTGAGATAGCTGATCTTAAACGTGTTAGTTTTGCAGAAATAGAGTTAAACAATCTTCCAGAAGGTAAAACACGTTTCTTGACACGTAGTGAGTACTCAGCACTCTTCACTTTCTTAAAATCAGAAGAAAAATTAGCACGTGAAATGGCAGGAAGTAAGCCCAAACCAGCGTTTAAAGCCAAATTTAATAAAGCTAAACCTGCTCCTAAGCCTAGAGGGGATTCAAAGACAAACCCAAATGGTAAAAGAAAAAAATAATCAAATGGAGATAAGATGTTAAAACAGTTGATAGTAACAGCATTAATGACAAGTATAGTTTTTGCAAGTAGTTTAAGTAAAGATGCAAAAGATGCAGGACTTATAGCAATTCCGGCAGATAAAGGCTCTCTTTTAAAACTAATAGATGATAAGAGAAATCCTATCACAGCAAAAAAAACGGAACTGGGTAAAATGCTCTTTTTTGAGCCGCGTTTATCTAAGAGCGGACTTATCAGCTGTAACACTTGTCATAACCTTGCAACGGGTGGTGATGATGGTTTAGCTGCTGCAGTAGGACATAAATGGAAAGTTAACCCTCACCACTTAGGTTCTCCAACTGTTTATAATGCAGTCTTTTTTGATTCACAGTTTTGGGATGGTAGAGCACAGGATTTAGAAGCACAAGCTGCTGGACCAATCCTTGCAGGCCCTGAGATGGCAAATACAAAAGAAAATGTTGTAGCCACAATAATATCAATGCCAGAGTATGTAGAAAAATTCCAAGATGCATATGGTGAAGATGTGAAAATAAGCTATAAATTAATAGCAGATACTATAGGAAACTTTGAGCGTACGCTAGTAACTCCATCTGCTTTTGATGACTACTTGAATGGCAAAGAAGATGCACTGAGTAAAGCTGAAAAATCTGGAATGAAAAAGTTCATAGAAGTAGGCTGTGTAACTTGCCATACAGGTATAGCACTTGGTAGTTCTATGAATATAGTTGGTGTTACCGCAAAGTATAAGTATGCAAATGTAGGGGACTTTAAAGGTGATGTAAACGGTATGGTAAAAGTAGCAACTCTAAGAAATATCACACAAACAGCACCATATTTTCATAATGGACAAATTAAGACTTTAAAAGAAGCTATAGTGGAGATGGGAAGAATTCAACTTGGTAGAAGTATCTCAGATGCAGATGCGACTTCAATAGAACTCTTTTTACATACACTTGATGGAAGAAAACCAGAGATAGTGTATCCAGTATTACCAACAAGAACTGCAACTACTCCTGTACAGAATATCAACTAGAGTTTAAGTAGAGTTCTTTGCTTGATTTTACACAAGCCCTTCGACCAAAAAACTTTGACGAGATAGTAGGTCAAGACCATCTAAGTGCCGAGGGTTCACCCCTTCGTACTTTATGTGAAAAGTTTGCGTTAGGGCATAGTTTTTTTTATGGACCAGCAGGAACGGGTAAAACTTCCATTGCTAGAATCATTGCAAAAACAATGGACTTACCTTTTTATGAGTTCAATGCAACAAGCCTCAAAATAGATCAACTTCGTAAAATATTTGAAGAGTATAAAAATACTCTACAACAACCGCTGATATTTATAGATGAAGTACACCGTTTAGCAAAAAACCAACAAGAAGTTTTATTACCCGTTATGGAAAATAATTCTGTTATTATCATTGGTGCTTCAACTGAAAATCCTTTTTTCTCACTTACTTCGGCAATTCGTTCACGTTCTATGCTTTTTGAACTTAAACACATAACAAATATAGCCCTAAACACACTAGTAACTCGAGCATGCACTATAGGCGAGTTAACTTTAGATGAATCAGCACAGAAATATTTAGTATCGAGTTCTGGTGGTGATGCTAGAGCGATGCTAAAACTGCTAGAGTTTGCAGCCAACCTTGATACTTGTATCACTATAAAAGTACTAAAATCTCTGAGACCAAATGCTCTTGCAGCTGGGAGTAGTGAATCAGGTGTTCATTATGACCTGATATCTGCACTGATTAAGTCAGTTCGTGGGAGTGATGAAAACGCAGCGATTTATTATCTTGCTCGTTTAATAGAGGGTGGAGAGAGTGCTGATTTTATAGCTCGTAGACTTGTAATCCTTGCAAGTGAAGATATAGGAAATGCAAATCCCCAAGCGATGACACTTACGGCTTCTTGTCTAACATCAGTAAGTAAAATTGGTTTTCCTGAAGCGAGAATTATTTTAGCACAAGCAGTCATTTATCTTTGTGGATCACCTAAGTCTAATGCAGCATACTTAGCAATAAACGAAGCATTAGAGTCTGTCCGAAGTGGAAATATCTTAGATATTCCACCTGCCTTGCAGCAAAATAATGGTACAGGTTACTTATACCCTCATGACTATGGTGGTTATGTTAAACAAAACTATTTATCTAAACCTATGAAATTTGTTGACTTAAAAGATATAGGTTATGAGAAAAAAATTAAAGATTGGTTAAAAAGTATAAAGGATTAATCTTTCTCATGATATATTATCTGATACAAAGTCATAAGGTTTTATTATGTCACAATCTCAACGTAATTTCGAAGTTATAATTGTAGGTGCCGGTATATCTGGTGCTGCACTTGCTTACGAGTTGGCTCGTTATACAGATGTAAAGAGTATAGGTATTTTAGAGAAGTATGAAGCTATCGCAACACTTAATTCAAAAGCTACAAGTAACTCTCAAACTCTTCATGTTGGAGATATTGAAACAAACTACACATTAGAAAAAGCAGCTATTACTAAACGAACAGCTAAGATGGTTGAGCTGTATTGTCTACAACACAATCTTCAAAATAAAGCAATCTTTTCACATCAAAAAATGGCTCTAGGGGTTGGTGAGGATGAAGTAGAGTTTTTACTCCATCGTTACGAAGAATTTTCTGAACTTTTTCCTTATTTAGAAGTTTGGGATAAAGATAGACTCAAAGAACTTGAACCTAAGGTTGTTTGGGATGCTGATGGTAAAGAGAGACCTGAACCTATAGTGGGAATTGGAACACGAGAGCAATGGATAACAGTTGATTATGGTATTTTAGCTGAGGATATGATTGAAAAAGCAAAAGAAGAGCCAGATACAGAGGTAGAGCTTTTTTTAAATACTGAAGTTAGAATTATGCAAAGAAGTGGAAAGCGGGGTTATAAGGTTTTCACAAATGGGGCAACTTTTTATGCGGATTTTGTTGTTGTAAATGCAGGGGCACATAGTCTCTTTTTAGCACACAAGATGGGTTTCGGTCACAACTTAGGTTGTCTACCAATCGCAGGAAGTTTTTATCTTACAAAAGAGCATCTACTAAACGGTAAAGTTTATATGATTCAAAACCCAAAACTCCCTTTTGCAGCACTTCATGGGGATCCAGATGTTTTAGTTGATGGGCATACACGTTTTGGACCTACCGCACTGATCTTACCCAAACTAGAACGTTTTAGACGAGGAAGTTATCTAGACTTCTGGAAAACTCTTCGACTAGACATGCATATAGTAAAAGCATTATGGAAATTACTCAGAGAGAGTGATATCCGTTCTTATATTATGAAAAACTTTCTTTTTGAAGTGCCTTATATAAATAAAATATTGTTTTTAAAGGATATTCAAAAGATTGTTCCATCCCTTACAAAAGAGCAGTTTACTTATGCCAAAGGTTGGGGGGGGATAAGACCACAGGTTATAAATAAAGATGATGAAAAGCTTATGCTTGGAGAGGCTTCAATCAATACAGGTGAGGGTATTATCTTTAACATGACACCATCACCAGGAGCTACAAGTTGTTTAGGAAATGCAGAAAGAGACTTGCGTTTTGTGACTACTTATTTAGGAAAAAGTTTTGATGAAGATCGTTTTAAAGAGGAACTAACTGAGGGTGAGTATTGTGCCTTACCAGAGCAGATAAATACTCAAAAAGAGAATGTAAACCGTATCAGAGATGCGATTAGAAAAACATATGAAGAGTATTATATTGACTATATTGAGGGTGAACCAGATGAGAACTTCTGGAAGCAACCACATAGTAAAATTTAGTCTTTATAAGAGAGGAATACTTCATGGAAACTAATACAGTAGAAGATATAAAATTGATAGCAGCTAGGCCTATTAGATTCACAGTAGTAAATCCAACCCCTGAGCTCTCCCAAACAATATAAATATAGCGATGAAAAGAGTAGAAGCTTATGCCTTAGTAGACTTAGCCTTACTTATTAAGTAGTTTTTTGTGCTTCTTTATAAAAGAGAGTAAGTCCGCGCTTGGACTTAGAGTCTAACTTATAAGAAATAAGTTTTAGGTAGTCTACAATATCTTTTTTACTTACTCCTGTCTCTTGTGATGCTTTTTCTAGGAGATACTGCGGTATTTTCACATTTGTTTTTAAAAATTCTTTTTCTATTTTTTGGTATACTTTTCTATCTTTATGGTAACAAAGAAGGGCAAACACAAAGGGCAGTCTATATTTTTTGTACCACATGGCTGCAAGGTCAATATACTCATCGCTTACAAGTGTATAACGAAGTGCTTTATCGCCTATAAGGACTTCACCCTCTACATTCAAAATATTTGCAAGTACATTCGAACTTGCTGACTCTACATCACTTTTATTTTGTAAAGAGGGGATGACTATAACACTTTTGACATCTTTTTTGGCAATTATGCCAAGTCCTACATACTTACTTCTTTTGGCACTGATACTTGAGATAAACGCAGCATCTACTCTTCGTGAGTGAAACTCTCTGTTTATTTTAGAAGGGACACCTCGTTTATACTCCATACTTATTTTTGAAGAACTATTTTTTAAAAAAGCTTTCATAAAAACATGAAATGGAATAAGGTTAAGATACTGTATTTGGCCAAAAATCATGAAAGTATTATACTTTGATAATATTAATTTAGGTACTATTACATAAGAAAAGACCGCAAGGAAATAAAATATAATATGAATGAAATGTATAGCTTAGGATTATCCATACACAGTGTCGTAGCACTTGCTATTTTAGGAGTGATTTTTATGAATCTCTTTTTACTAATAAGTAATAATGACTTAAAAAAATACAAAAGGCTTCATAGTATAGTGCTCTGGCCTCTTACCTTTAGTGTTTTAGGTGTAATTGTATTTACAGGTATCACTATGATGGCAGCAAAACATTTAGACTTTAGTTTATCAAACATCATTATGATTCTTATCACTATAATTTACATCGTTTTAGAAGTTAAGCGTGTGAAGTCTTTAAAGTATCTCAGTGACACAAAAGAGCATGCTTTAAATGCATATAAACCAATGGCACGAACTATTTTACAGATAGAGTTTATTTTGATACTCTTACTTTCTCTTGGAATGTGGTTTCTTTGATATATGTCTTTGATGAAAATGCAGGTGTAGAGGCACTCACTTTAAAAGGAGAACTTCATAAGTACCTTATAAAAGTACGTCGTCATTCTCTTGGAGATGTTTTATCTTTTAGAAACAAAGAGAGTATAGAAAAATTACATAAGTATGAGATAGTAATACTTGAGCCAAAATTTGCCACTTTAAAACTTATTAGTACAGAAGAACTTGAAATAAATCCACTCAAAGAATTGCATGTTGCATGGTGTATTATTGACTCCAAGTCAGTTGAAAAAGTTTTGGCTTCTTTATGTGAAATAGGGGTGAGTCGTATCTCTTTTATAGGCTGTGATAGAAGTCAAAAAAACTTTAAGATAGACTTCAAGCGCTATGCACGAATAGTAGAAGCTTCTATGCAACAAAGTGGTAGAACTTCATTTATGAGTTTTGATATATATAAAAACATTAGTAGCTTTGTGCAAGAGTTCCCTGATACAAAAGTATTCGATTTTACAGAAAATATTTTGCAAGATAGTAGTAATTTTAAACGTGTACTTATTGGATGTGAAGGTGGTTTTTCAGCGAACGAGAAAAAATTATTAAAAAGCCAAGAGGTTTTTAGACTAAACTCTCAAATGGTACTGCGTTCAGAGTCTGCTGTTATAGCTGTTGCTTCTAAAATTTTACTATAATTATTTATAAATAACAAAGAAAGATTAAAATGAATACAAAAACTTTACAAAAACTAGGATTAGTAATAGTACTTCTTCTTAGTACTATTCTTTACGTGATTCAAAGTATAAAAGTAAATGATAAGATAAGTTCTAGTGGGAGTATAGTACCTAAAAAGATAACTGTACAAGAAAAAAAACAGAAATTTCTGGACCTTGTAGTTCCTGCAGTAAACAAGGTATATGCAGATTTACAAACGAAGTATAAAGAAGCTAAAAAAATACTAGATAATGGTAATTCTAATGTAAAAATAGAGAAACTAATGAAATTGTATAGTGCTAAAAACCCACAAGACTTACTAGTGAGAATGAAACCACATGCAAAAAGTGTAGCTATAGCACAAGCTGCAATGGAGTCGGCTTGGGCTACTTCAAGATTTACAAGAGTTGCTACAAATCTTTTTGGTGTTTGGTCTCTTAACAAAAATGAGCCAAGAGTAGTTGCAGGCAAAAAACGTGGTAAAAAAACTATATATGTAAAAAAATACTCTAGTGTAGAAGCTTCTATTCGTGATTATTATAGAATTTTAGCGACTGGTAGAGTCTTTGACGAGTTTAGGGCTGAGAAGATGAGAAGTAATGACCCATACAAGTTGGTAAAAAAACTTGATAAGTATTCTGAAAAAGGTGCTGAGTATGGAAAAGAGTTAAAGTCTATGATTAGTTATAACCATTTTTACAAGTTCGACTAAGTAGAGAATAAAGTATACTCTCTACTTTTATAGTTAGAATATCCTTCCTGTGAGGGTATGTTTCCTTGCATAATTTGGACTGGAATTTGCATTTGATGTACTTAATATTTCTAAACATTGAGTTGTCTTTTATGTATAGGAATTAAGCTTTTTTCTAAAGAAGTATTACGAGGGAGGCTTTAAAAACTTTTATTAAGAAGTGCTGATTCTATCTCTGAAGTCTCTTTAATCAGTGATTCAATAACATTTAAATATACTTAATTAGTTATTAATGAAGTGAAAGTCAGTAGTGTGAAAAGTATTTTTTAAACAATTGTATATCCTTTTGTATTGATTTGGTGATTCTTTAATAACAAAAAAATGATACAAAAGAAGTATTAGCTGTTTGTAAGTAGACTATTAGATGAGAGGTTAATTCCTTCTTTAAGAATTATTTAGATATAATTGCAGTTCAAAAATCTGCACCCATACGGATTTAAAAATATATAGTATTACGTAAACCTCGTAGTACAAAAGGCAAATAAAATGAAAAAAGACTTACACCCAAACTTCGTAACATGTACTGTAACATGTGCTTGTGGAAACACTTTTGAGAACAGAGCTGTTCAAGATACACTTAAAATAGACATCTGTAATGAGTGTCACCCATTCTTTACAGGTTCTGAGAGAATGGTAGATACAGCTGGTAGAATCGAGAAGTTTAACGCTCGTTATAACAAAAAATAGTCAAGAACTTTTTTTGCTTAGTCTAGTTCCAACTCCCATTGGTAACATAGGCGACATTTCACTAAGAAGTATTGAACTTCTTAGTGATGCTGATATACTACTATGTGAAGATACTCGCGTTACAAAAAAACTCATAAATATACTTAAAGTTCGGTATAACACTATTTTTAAAGAAGACCAAGAGTTTATTTCTCTACATTCACATAATGAAAAATATTTCATTGAAAAACTATCACCTGATTTTTTTGACTTAAATGTTGTTTATGCTAGTGATGCTGGTATGCCAGGAGTGAGTGATCCAGGTCAAGCACTTGTAGCTTACTGTTTAAGAGAAAATGTAGAATTTGATGTTCTCCCTGGGGCAAATGCAGTGCTTACTGCATTTGTTGCGGCAGGATTTGAAGAGACTAAAATGCTCTTTTTAGGTTTTTTAGACCATAAAGGTGCTTCTCGTGCTGCAGGACTTCAAAAAGCTCTCCATAATGGTTTTACCACAGTCTTATATGAATCACCGCATCGTTTAGAGAAACTTCTTTTGGAACTAAATGAAGAAGAGCCTGATCGTAAAATATTTTTAGCAAAAGAGTTGACTAAGAAGTATCAGAAGTATCTCAAAGGTACAGCATCTGATGTTTTAACTATTCTTGATGGAAACTATCGTGGAGAGTGGGTTCTTGTGATTAGTGCAGGTCAAGCGCAGGCAGACTCCGCTATTAGTGAAAAAGATATACTCGCACTTGACCTTCCAAAAAAGGTTCAAGCGAAATTAATCTGTAAGATTACGGGCGAAAATAGTAAATCCTGTTATAAAAGATTATTGGAATTATAATTTTTTAGTAAAAATGATCTTTCCTCACTGAATTAACACTTTTTTAGATAGAATACTTCCATGTTAATTTATGCAAAACAACCAATATATTATTTAATTAATAAATACCCAAACAAAATCAAAATATTGTATCTAGCCAAAGAGCTAGAGAAAAAAGAATATTCACGTCTTATGAAAATGGGCTTTGAAATTAAACGAATTCCAAATGAAGCTGCACAAAAGATGTGTAAAAATGCTTCTCATCAAGGTTTTTTAGCTGAGGTTGACGATGTTCACCTTCAGCCCTATGATTTCCTTTTAGAGAAGAAATTTGTACTCATTCTCTCTGGTGTAACAGATGTTGGAAACATAGGAGCACTGGTTCGTAGTGCTTATGCCTTAGGAGTAGATGGAATCATCGCCTGTGGTCTAAAACAACTTCCACTTGATACTATTATGAGAACAAGTACAGGTGCTCTATATGATATGCCTTTCGCTGTAGAAAATAATATTCATGATGTAATTAATGACTTTAAAATGTCAGGTTTTACAACATATGGTGCTGATATGAGTGGTATGGACATAAGAGAGACTCGTATAGATAAGAAAAAGATACTCGTTCTAGGAAGCGAAGGAGAAGGTCTAACTTCTCGTATCGTTTCAAAACTAGACTGTGCAGTAAGTATAAAAATGAAGCACGAATTTGACTCACTTAATGTAAGTGTAGCAGGTGCCATTTTAATGGACAGGATGAGATAATGAATGACGAACTAGAAAGGTTAAAGAGTTTAGGTGCACAAAAAATATATGAAGATACACATATCCAGGTATTACATATAAAAGGCATTCTAGAACATAACTTTGCTAGTTTGAAAAGAGTACAGTTTTTAGGGTTTATCTCTATTTTAGAAAATGAATATAATTTAAACCTCTCAGATTTACAAGAATCAGGTCTAGCTTATTTTGATGAAGAAAATGCTAGTAACTTAGAAGAGCGGCTTTCTGTTATACCAAAGAAGAAGAAAAAAATAAATATTTTTTACCCTCTTGTCGCTATAGCTATAGTTGTTGTGGTCTACCAGTTCGGTTATTTTGGTGAAAACAAGCCAACAGAGAAGAAAGTAGATAATGTACTTATAGACAAGATGCAAGCGAAAATTAAATCAATCGAAATAGTAAAAGAACTCAATACTACAAAAGAAAATAATATTACTGATACTAAATTTGAAGTAATGGAAGTTCCTGAGGTAGTTGTAAAATCATTTAAAATTTTTACAAAATCGAAGGTTTGGGTTGGTTATATCGATGTTGAGACAAATAAAAAGAAGCATAAAACATTTAGAGGTGAGATAGATTTAGATCCTAATAAAAAATGGTTACTACTTTTTGGACATGGGCACAATATAGATATGTTTGTAAACGGAGAATTAGTAAAACTGAGGTCACGATATTATGATATTCGTTTTTTATATGAAAACTCTACTGTGAAAATGATCTCCCTTGAAGAGTTTAAGAGATTAAACAGAGGTCGTAAATGGTAAAATTTTTATTAGGATTTATCCTAATTTTTAGTTTCTTAAATGCCGAAGATGTAAGTGAAAATCTGCTTACTTTAAAGATAAAAAGTTTTTTAGATGAAGATACATATAATGAAAACAGTGAGTTTATAAATGTTATTTTTGACCCAGAAAGTGCATTTTATGAAAACCGAAGAATAAACTCGGTTAAAGTCGCACAAACACTCAAAGAAAATGGTCTTTTAAAGCTTTTTTTTACAAGTCCAAGGGAATTGAAACTTAACTTTAAAACAAGAGGTACCCCACTCTTTTTTGTAAAAATAATGGGAGATACCCTTCGAAATATTAGTTATTACCGTTATGTTACTAGAGCTTCCAATCTTGATGCATCAGAGTTTACTTGGAATATATCGCTCACATCAGAGTATGCAACTGACCCCCTTGTTTTAGAACAAGAATTACAAAAAAGTGGCTGTAAAATCACAGATATAGAGCGTAACTCACCTTATGAATGGACATATGTTATTGATATGGACAATGCTTATTTAGACATAGAGGTTTTAACTTCAAGAGAAGATATCAGACTCAAACGTTCTCTGTATGCACACTGGCTAAATGTATCAAAGATTAAAAAACTAAATATCTCTAGTAGTCGTCGTAATCGTTGGTACCCATATATCTCATATTATGATGCCTCTCTTCATCTCTTAAAAGTTATTAGAGAAGATAAAATTTACCACTATATCAAACTTGACATCCCCCAAAATGCAAAGTATATGAAGATTTCAGACCTCTATACTATGAAAAATATACGTGACGAACTAAAGCTTCAAGCACAAGGTGTAAAGTAATAAATCACTCTATTGGGTTATTCTCAATTTATTTAGATAAAATGTCATTAATAAATTTAGAGGGCTAAATATGTTTGATGAGATAAAGTTTAACAGAGTTGAGAGATTACCGAAATATGTATTTGCTGAGGTTAACGACATTAAAATGCGCGAGCGTCGTGCTGGTAAAGATGTAATAGACTTTTCTATGGGTAATCCTGATGGTGACACTCCAGAGCACATTCGTGCAAAACTTGTTGAATCGGCCCAAAAAACTAAAACACATGGTTACTCTACTTCTAAGGGTATCCCAAAACTTCTAAAAGCAATAGCAGGCTGGTATGAGAGTCGTTATGGCTGTATACTTGATCCAGAGACTGAATGTGTTGCAACTATGGGAAGTAAAGAGGGTTATGCTCACTTGACTTATGCTATCACAAATCCAGGTGATGTTGCAGTTGTCCCTGATCCTACATATCCTATTCATGAGTTCTCTTTTATACTTGCTGGTGGAAATGTTGTAAAGTTTGGTATAAAATTTGATGAGAAATATCGTTTAGATGAAGATCATTTTTTTGAAAACCTAGACCGTGTTTTTAAAGAGAGTTCTCCTAAACCAAAGTATGTTTTAGTAAACTTTCCACATAACCCTACTACAGTGACAGTAACTCCAGAGTTTTATGTACGTTTAGTAGCTGAGGCAAAGAAAAAAAGATTTTATGTTATCTCTGATATCGCTTATGGTGATATCACTTTTGATGGTTACAAAACTCCTTCAATCATGTCAGTTCCAGGTGCAAAAGATGTAGCAGTTGAGTCTTTTACACTCTCTAAGTCTTATAACATGGCAGGTTGGCGTGTAGGTTTCTTTGTAGGAAATCCAAAACTAATCGGTGCACTGCAAAAGATGAAATCATGGTTAGACTATGGAATGTTTACTCCTATTCAAGTAGCAGCAACCGTTGCCCTTACTGGGGACCAACAGTGTGTACAAGATATTACAGATAAGTATGACCACCGTCAAGAAGTTCTTATTGAAGCATTTGATAGAGCTGGCTGGCATATAAACAAGAATGAAGCGAGTATGTTTTCATGGGCCAAAATGCCTGAGTGTGTACAACACCTAGGTTCTTTAGAGTTTTCTAAACGTCTTTTGCTGGAAGCTGGTGTAGCTGTTGCTCCTGGAATCGGATTTGGCGAGTATGGTGAAGGATATGTACGTATAGCATTAATAGAAAACGACAATAGAATCCGTCAAGCAGCAAGAAATATAAAAGAATTTTTAAAACAATTTAAAGAGTGTAAAATATCAGAGGAAGAGAAATAGTATGATAAAAGTTGGAATAATAGGTGTCGGAACAGTCGGAACTAGTGTTGCAGAAATATTAAGAGATAATGCTGATGTAATCTCCGCTCGTGCTGGTGTAGATATCATTGTAAAGAGTGGTGTTGTTAAAAATCTAAACAAAGACAGAGGTCTTGACATTATTATCACTGATAATGTTGATGATATTTTAAATGATAAAGAAATTGACATAGTAGTTGAACTTATGGGTGGTGTGGAAGAACCTTTTGAAGTAGTTAAACGTGCTTTAAATGCAGGAAAAGCAGTTGTTACAGCAAATAAGGCACTTCTTGCTTATCATCGTTATGAGCTTCAAGATATCGCTAAAAATATAGCCTTTGAGTATGAAGCTTCTGTTGCTGGCGGAATCCCTATTATTACTGCACTTCGTGATGGTTTGTCTGCAAATCATATCGAATCTATTATGGGAATTATGAATGGTACTTGTAACTACATGATGACAAAGATGACGGAGGAGGGTGTTTCTTATGATGCTATTTTAAAAGAAGCACAAGACTTAGGTTATGCAGAATCTGACCCATCTTTTGATGTGGGTGGTTTTGACGCGGCTCACAAACTTCTTATCCTAGCTTCTATTGCTTATGGAATAGATGCTAAACCAGAAGATATTCTTATAGAGGGAATTGACAAGGTAAGAAGTGAAGATATAGCATTTGCAAAAGAATTTGGTTATGCTATCAAACTTTTAGGTATCGCTAAAAAAGATGAGAATGAAGTTGAGCTTCGTGTTCATGCTTGTCTTATCAAACAAGAAGAGATGATAGCTAAGATAGATGGTGTTATGAATGCTATCTCAGTTGTTGGCGATAAAGTAGGGGAAACTCTTTACTATGGTCCTGGTGCTGGTGGAGATGCAACAGCATCTGCTGTTGTTGCTAACATCATCGATATTGCAAGAAGTGGAAAGTCAACTCCAATGCTTGGATTTAACAGACCGATGGAAGGGAATAAACTTACTCTAAAGTCAACTGACGATATTAACTCAAAATACTATCTCCGTATAAATGTTTCAGACCGTACAGGAGTTTTAGCAAGTGTTACAAAACTTTTTGAAGAGAACCAAATTTCAATTGAGACAATGTTACAACGTCCATCAACACAGACATCAGCGAACCTCCTTATCTCAACACATATAGCATTAGAAAAAGATGTGCAAACACTTATCAAAGAACTTGAAGCTCAAGACTTCGTAAATGCGACTCCTGTTATGATTAGGATAGTATAGGTTCTTTGTGAAAATTCTCATTACTGGTGCTAGTTCAGGTCTCGGCAGAGAACTTGCTCGTCAGTATGTAAGTAAAGAAAATGAACTTATTCTCTTAGCGCGTAGAGAAGATAAGCTTTATTCTCTTCGCAGTGAACTATTTGAGAGCTGTAAAAGTGTAGAAGTTATCGTTGCAGATGTGACAAACTTCAAAATCCTCCAAAAAAAAATACGTAAAATCACTACTTTAGACATGGTTATCTTAAATGCAGGTGTCTCACTGGGACATTCAGGTAACACTGAGAATATTCCTACAATTGATGAGTTTGAAAATCTTTACCGTGTTAATGTACTCTCAAACCATGCTATTTTAGAGATACTTTTACCACTTTTTCGTGAACAAGGTAGTGGAAAAATTGTTTTTATATCTTCTCTCGCTTCGCTCTTTACAATGCCAAGTTCAAAAATATACTCTTCTTCTAAACGTGCTTTAAATGCTTATGCTGAGGGCATACGGTACAAGTATAATCGCTATGGAATCAAGGTGATAAACATCTTACCTGGTTTTATAAAAAGTGAACTCACAGATAAAAATGAGTTTAATATGCCATTTTTACTTGAGACTAAAGTAGGTGTGGCAAAAATTATAAAAGCTATCAAAAAAAACAAACGAATATATATATTTCCCCTTAGATTTTATTTAATTATTCGACTTTTAAATCTACTTCCAAGTTTCTTAAGAGAGAAGATTGTAAAATGGTTGGATTAATTGCTGTGAAATTGTAATACTGTTCTACTTGATTGGGAGTAGTTTTAAAATTTTAAAATAGGGGAGATGTTAATAATGGAAAATGAAAAGAACGAAAATATAGTTACGATAGATAGTGTATGTGCATACTGTGGTGTTGGTTGTGATATAGCCGCTCATGTTGATGTTAAAGAAAATAAGATTAAGAAAATATTTGCTCATCCTGATGGCGCTACTTCAGAGGGAAACCTTTGTGTAAAAGGAAAATATGGATTTGATTTTGTTGATTCAAAAGCACGTATTCTAAAGCCACGTATTCGTAAAAGTTTTTTAGAGAAAAATCCTGAAATTAAAACAGCTATTGCTGATTCACTAACAGACCTTGACGATACATGGTTTGAGTCTGACTTAGAAGCTGCTACAACAGCAGGTGCAATGAAACTTAAAGATATTCAATCTACATATGGTAGAAAATCTGTATGTTCACTTGGTGGTGCTAGAAGCTCTTGTGAGTCTGCATACTACTTCCAAAAATTTACTCGTTACACACTAAACTCACCGCATGTTGATAACTGTGCTCGTGTTTGTCACTCACCATCACTTAAAGGTATGAGACTTACTATTGGTGAAGGTGCTGCGTCAAATCCATTTGATGACATCTATAAAACAGAGTTTATGATCGTTATGGGTTCAAACACAACTGAAGCACACCCAATCGTTGCAAACCGTATGATAAAAGCGGCACAAGCTGGTACTGGTATCGCATGTTTTGATGTACGTGAAATTAAACTTCATAAATTTTCAAAGTATAAGGTAATTGCTCCTCATGAGTCTAACTTACTTATTTTAAATATGATTGCACATACTATTATTACTGAAGAATTGTATGCTCCTGATTTTATTGAAAAAAGAACAAAAAACTGGGAACACTTTAAAGAGAACATTTTAGCTGATCCTTATGCAAATCCAGAGTTTTTTAGAGAAGTAGAAGGTTTTGAGTACTTAGCAGATATGATTCCTAAAATCGCTAGAGAGTATGCAACTAAAAAGTCTTTAATCCTTTGGGGACTTGGTATTACTGAGCATGTTGATGGTTCTTATGCTGTAATGGCCATAGTGCACCTTGCTCTTATGACTGGAAATATCGGTTTAGATGGAGCAGGTGTTATGCCTCTTCGTGGACAGACAAATGTACAAGGTGTATGTGACATGGGTATGCTCCCATACTATGCACCAGATTATCAAGCTCCACGTGAAGTTGGTCTTATGACTCCTCAGTTGGTAGATGGTATGATAGACGGAACTATAAAAGGTGTTTTAAACATCGGTGAAGATTTAACACATATCCACCCAAATCTTAACAAGATAAAAAAAGCATTTAAGAACTTAGAACTTATCTTTGTTCAAGAGCTTTTTATGACAGATATCGCTCAGCGTGCAGACATCGTTGTAGGTGTTAAATCTATATACGAAAAAACTGGTGTTTATATAAATGCGATGCGTAAAGTTCACCTTTCAACTCCTTTAGTAAAATCAGATCTTCCAGATGACTGGGAAGTTATCAAACTTCTTGATGAGAAGATGGGTGGGGGTTATGACTTTAACAGTTCTGAAGATATATGGAATGATGTTTGTAAAACTGCTACAAATAGATTTAAAGGTGCTTCTTATAAAGTACTTCGTGACAATGAAAAAGTGGGAATCTCTTGGCCAATACTTGAAGATGGAACAGGTACTCCAGTTCTGCATCGTGAAGACTTCAGAACACAAGATGGAATCGGTGCATTTAGATACCACAGATATGAGCTTTCAGGTATGGTAGAAGAGATTTTAAACAAGAGTCTTAAAGGTTATCACCTAACAACAGGTCGTGCAATGGCTCACTATAACAACTCTGCACAGACTAAATACACAGAAAAACTAGCTAAACGCTACACAGAAGACTTACTTCTTGTACACAATGATGATGCGGCAGATTTTACTACTGAAAAAGTTATACTCAAAACAGAGTTTGGTCAAACAAATCCTTTAAGAGTAAAGTTTACAGATAAGGTTCGTCCTAAGACTCTGTATACAACTTTTCACCATGAAGACTCAAAACTAAATAATGTTTTTGGTGACAAGAGTGATGTTCTTATCATGACAGCAGCATTCAAGTCTATTCAAGTTGAGATTATTAGCGTAGCATAAGAATAAATATAACTATTAGGAACTAAAATGGAAATATCAGAAGAAGCAAAACTAGACATGAAAAATGCACTTAACGGTAAGTTAAGTGATAACTATGATGAGTTAAAAATAGTACTAGAGAATCTTACTGCTAAAAAAGCAGTAACTACAGACCACGGTAGCTTTAAGCAGATAGATAAAGCTATTGGTAAAGTTCAGCTTAAAATGAACAGACTACAACCATAAGTTAGACTTCTAGCTAGATACAAGTTCTTCTTGTATCTATTCCCTCTCTCCGACTTCCAAAATTCAATGTATGTTATAATTATTTTATGATATTCACAAATAAACAAATTGAGTTAAGTATATGAGCCGAGCTAAAGGAAATATAGCAGAAGATAAGGCCTGTACTTTTCTTTATGAAAATGGCTTTCTTATACTCGAGCGAAACTTCTACTCTCGTTTTGGTGAGATAGATGTCATTGTCACCAAAGATAATATTCTTCATTTTGTAGAAGTGAAAAGTGGTGAAGATTATGAACTTTCTATTCAAAACATAACCCCTTCTAAACTCTCAAAACTTCTTAAAACCTGCGATGTTTATATGAAAAAAAATGCTTATGATGGGGACTATATGCTTGATGCTTTAGTGGTTACTCCAGGGACAATAGAACATTTAGAAAACATTACAATCTAATTTTTGCTATAATTCGCTTATAATTTTAGAGGATATTAATGATGCAAGCAAAGATATTTTTTGGCTCAAGCCAAGCAATAACAGATACTTTTAGTGAAAGAAAGTCACCTTTTAATGGGGAAGTAGTTTCAACTGCTCCTTTATGTACAGAACAAGATGCAAAAAAGGCACTTAGTATTGCTAAAGAAGCTACTGTAGCAGCTAAGGCATCAACTCTTGCACAAAGATGTAACTGGCTTTTAGATGTTGCTTCAAAGCTTAAAGAGAATAAAGAAGACATAGCAAAAACTATCACTGATGAAGTGGCAAAACCTATCACTTTTGCTCGTGTAGAAGTTGAGCGTTGTATAGAAACACTCACTCTTTGTGCTGAGACTATGCGTACTATGCATGGTGAAACTATAAACACAGATGCTATGAATAGCGGGAAAAAAACACTCGCATTTTTTCGTCGTGAACCTGTTGGTGTTGTAGTAGCGATTACTCCTTTTAACTTTCCTCTTAACCTTGTAGCTCATAAACTAGGACCTGCACTTGTAGCGGGAAACACTGTTGTACTTAAACCAACTCCAGAAGCACCACTTACAGCATACAAGTTCGCAAAACTCTTCATCGAGAGTGAGTATGCTATAAAAGATGCACTCTCAGTAGTGTATGGTGATGCAGAAGTCGGTTCGGCTCTTATAGGTTCGGATATACCTCGTGTTATCTCCTTTACAGGTTCTGTTCCTGTTGGAGAAATCATCACAAGAAACTCTGGTATCAAAAAGATAGGACTAGAACTTGGTGGAAATGCAGCTACATTTATAGAAAAAACAGCTGATTTAGCACTAGCTGCCTCGAGATGTGCTCTTGGTGCATTTGTAAACTCAGGGCAAGTTTGTATCTCTTTACAACGCATTTATGTTCAAGAGGAAGTTTATGATGAGTTTGCTTCACTTATGGCGATGGAGACTAAAAAACTTAAAGTTGGAAGTCCATATGAGGATGATACTTTTATGGGCCCTCTCATAGATGACGAAGCTGCTCAGCGTGCAATGTCTTGGGTGGAGTCTGCGATAGAAGAGGGTGCAGTACCTCTTCTTCCACCTCACCGTGAAGGTAGAATGTTTCATCCATGTGTGATGGCAAATGTTGCTGATGACATGGCCATAGTATGTGAAGAGGTTTTTGCACCAATAGTTAGTCTTGTAAAAGTCGACTCTTTTGATGATGCACTTCCTCGTATGAACAACTCTCCTTATGGACTACAGTTTTCAGTATTTACAAATGATTTACGCATAACAAACCGTGCTATTGATGAGTTAAATGCAGGGGGTATAGTTATAAACGACATGCCTACTCTGCGTTTTGACATTCAACCTTATGGTGGGGTGAAACTCTCTGGTGTTGGTCGTGAAGGTCCGCGTTTTACTATTGAAGAAATGACAGAGATTAAAAGCATTGTCATCTGCTAAAAAGAGAGTAATCATCTCTGCTTGTTTACTTGGAGAGTATTGTCGTTATGATGGTAAAACTAAAGTAGTAAACGCAGTGATAGAAGCATACAAAGAGTATGAAATCATTCCATTTTGTCCTGAAGACCCTCTCTTTGGAACTCCTCGGGAGAGGATAAATGTTGTAGAAGTAAATGGTGAAAATAGAATTATCACAGAGATAACTAATATGGATGTGACCCTACGTTTAGAAGAAGAAATCAATGCATTTTGTGCTAAACATCACGATATAGATGCAATAGTTCTCAAGTCAAAATCCCCAAGTTGTGGTTATAAAACCACATCTATCATAAATAAAGAGAAAATTTTCTTACATTTTGGTAGTGGTATTGCTAGTACGATACTTTCAAAAAAGTATCCAAATATAAAAATAGAAAATGAAATTGAATTTGAAGTGAAATAGAAGAGATAAACTATATTTTTAGTACATTTTAGATATAATCGCGTAATTTTATAAAAGAGATGTAGCTATGAATATCAAAGAAGAGTACCTTAAATTTTTCGAATCTAAACAACATAAGCGTGTAGCCTCAGGACCACTAGTGCCTGATGATGCAACACTACTTTTTAACAATGCAGGAATGGTACCATTTAAGTCCATTTTTACAGGTGAAATTCCAACACCTTCAAACCCGAGAGCAACTTCATGTCAAACATGTATTCGTGCAGGTGGAAAGCATAATGACCTTGAAAATGTAGGTCACACTGCAAGACACCATACATTTTTTGAAATGATGGGGAACTTCTCTTTTGGAGACTATTTCAAAGAGGAAGCTATTGCTTATGCATGGGAGTTTATAACTGAGGTTATCAAACTTGATGTAGATAAGCTTTGGGTTACAGTTCATGACTCTGATGATGAAGCTGAGGAGATATGGAAAAAGCATATCTCAGCAGACAGAATTATACGTCTTGGTGATGCAGATAACTTTTGGTCTATGGGTGATACAGGTCCATGTGGTCCATGTTCTGAAATTTTTTATGATCAGGGGGCGCAAGAGTTTAGCGGTCCTGAAGATAAAATGGGTGGAGAGGGAGATAGATTTTTAGAAATTTGGAATCTTGTTTTCATGCAGTACGAAGTAAAAGAAAAAGGTGGAGAGAGACTTTCCCTTGCCAAACCTTGTATAGATACAGGTATGGGTTTAGAGAGAGTTGTAGCGATAAAAGAGGGTAAAACTTCTAACTATGGTTCTTCACTATTTATGCCGATGATAGAACAAGTTGAGCAGCTAATTGGGAAAAAGTATATTTATAAAACTGGTGCTTCTTACCGTGTTATCGCTGATCACATACGTACATCAGTTTTCTTACTTAGCCAAGGCACAAACTTCTCAAATGAGGGTCGTGGCTATGTACTTCGTCGTATCCTTCGTCGTGCAGTTCGTCATGGTTACCTACTAGGTTTCCGTGCTCCTTTTATGTTTAAGATTGTGGATACAGTTGTAAATATTATGGGCGGGGAGTATGACTACTTAAGAGTAAAAAAAGAGGCTGTAAAAGAACAGATAGAACTTGAAGAAGCAAGATTTTTTAAGACTATTGAGTCTGGTATAGCACTTTTTGAAGAAGAACTCAAAAATACTAAAGAGACTTTTAGTGGTAGAGTAGCATTTAAACTTTATGATACATTCGGTTTCCCACTTGACCTGACAGCAGATATGCTTAAAGAAAAAAATCTTGGACTTGACAGTGAAAAATTCAAAGTCTTAATGCTAGAGCAAAGAACACGTGCAAAAGCAGCTTGGAAAGGTTCTGGAGACGGCTCAACTCAGGGTGACTTTAAAGTACTTTTAGAAGAGTTCGGTGAGAATACTTTTGTTGGTTATGAGTTTACAGAACACTCTGGTGAAGTTCAAGCACTTTTAAATGCAGAGTATAAAAAAGTTGACAGTTTAAGTGCTGGTGAGAATGGCTGGGCACTTTTAGATACAACTCCTTTTTATGCTGAGTCTGGGGGACAGACTGGTGATGAGGGAGAGTTAGAAGGTTTTGCAAAAGTTTTAGATACTAAAAAATTCTTTGGCCTTTCTCTAGTTCAAATCAGTGTAGAAAAAGTACTTAAAGCAGGGACTGTAGTGGATGGAAAAGTAGACACAAGCCGTAATGAAATCATTAAACACCACTCGGCAACTCACCTCCTCCATGCAGTGCTCTCCGATGTTTTAGGAGATCATATAGCTCAAGCAGGTTCACTTAACGATGCAAGCCGCCTTCGTTTTGATTTCTCACATCCAAAAGCTATAAGTGATGTAGAACTAATAGAGATAGAGACTCGTGTTAACAACGAGATTATGCGTCAGATTCCTACTAAAACAGAAGTCCTAGGTATAGAAGATGCAAAAAAATCAGGTGCTAAAAGCCAGTTTGGTGAGAAGTATGGTGATGAGGTAAGAGTAGTTAGTTTTGCGGATGCAAGTATAGAGTTTTGTGGTGGTGTTCATGTAAACAACACTGCCAATATAGGCTCATTCATTATAACTAAAGAGTCTGGTGTAAGTGCTGGTGTTCGTCGAATTGAAGCTGTCTGTGGAAATGCAGCTTATAAGCATTTCGTAGAGCAAAGAGCATTAGTTCAAGCTGTTTCAGCAGAGGTAAAAAATCTTGATGTAATCGCAGGAATTAATAGACTTAAATCATCAGTGAATGAACTAAAAGCTGAACTTAAAGAGGCTCAAAATACTTCAAAAGTTGAAGTTGTCGCAAGTGAGATTAACGGTGTAACTGTAGTTGTTGAAGAGTATCCAGCTGGAGATATCAAAGAGAAGATAGATGCTTTAAAGAACGAAAACAAGCAACTCTGTGCGATGCTTTTCCAAGTCAAAGGTGATAAGGTTCTTATTGCTTGTGGTGTGAAAGGAGCAAGTGTAAAAGCTGGAGATTGGATTAAAAATATTGCTCCTATTCTTGGTGGCGGAGGTGGTGGTCGTCCAGATTTTGCTCAAGCTGGTGGAAAACTACCTGCAAAATTGCCTGAAGCAAAAGAAGCAGCATTAAAATTTATTACAAAGGAACTTAACTAATGAAAGAATTGATTTATGAAATTTTTGCAAATTACAGAACTGAGATAATATTTTTACATGTAATCTCAGCAGTAGTATGGGTAGGTGGTATGATTGCTATGCGTTTTGCAGCACATAATTCGTTTATGAGTATAGAGTCACCATTAAATAGACTTGAAAGAATATCCCATGGTTTAAAACGCCTCTTTACCATAGTAACTCCTTTTGTGATTATTTTAATTATTACAGCAGTTATCATGGCAGTTGGACTCGGATTTCGTGAAGCAGCTGTAGATGCTAACCATAATGTTATAGATGAGTATGCTATGGGTCTTTACAATATGGTACATATTAAAGAGGGTATTTGGATGGTTATGGCAATAAACTTAGCAGCGATGGCAATTTTTAGAGCACAAGCGGATAAATTTTTAGAGAAAGGTGATACAAGAGGTGCAAAGACTAAATTAAGCCGTATAGGAAAGTATATGGTGCCTATAAATATAGTACTTGGTCTTGTAGCTATTTACATGGGTGTTTTCTTAAGGAATGCATACTAAATGATAAGACTTGCTTCTTCTTCACAAACTCGTTTTATGTTACTAGAAAATGCTGGTGTAGTATTTAAACAAGAGAGTGTTGACTTTGATGAAGAAAAAATAATCGCTTCATCTCCTAAAAATTTTGTATATCAAGCAACTTTAGGAAAATATGAGGCAAATATTAAAGCTTTTGGATACGATGATATGCCACTACTTGTAGCAGATACAGTAGTTACATCACAGGGAAAAATTTTACGTAAAGCAAGTTCTATCGATATTGCCAGAGATATATTAATGACACAGAGTGATAATATCACATCTATCATCACTTGTATGATATATCATTCAAAGTATAAAAAGATAATAGATATTTCACAAACCGATTATTTATTTAAAGCATTTAACCCTGAGGCTTTGGATAAATACTTAGAAAGTGGTGAGTGGAGAGGAAAGGCTGGTGCCTGTATGGTTGAAGGTTTTTGTAAATCCTATATCAAAGAGGTACGAGGATTTGAGTCGACAGCAATGGGTCTGAGTGTGGAAGTCTTAAAAACATTTATGGAGCAGCCATATGAGTGATTTTTTGAAATTAAATAACAGACTATATATGACTTTAGTAAGAGAAACTACTATGAGTTTTGGTCTAGTAGAGTATGAAAAAGGTAATGATGCTCAGAGTATCTTTAAGCATGTAGATACAGGGCGAAGCAAGGTCATTATTGGATGATGTTTTACGAGCAAGAGTTAAAAGCACTTCGTAAATCAGGTAGATATAGAACAAGAGAAATCCTTGATAATAGTGTACTAGACTTTGCTTCAAATGACTACTTGGGACTTTCTCACATTGCTTCTCTACATACACAAACTACTCAAATACTAGATAACCTAAATGCTCATAGTTCAAAAGCCTCAATGCTTGTAAATGGTTACCACCAGATTCATAAAGATTTTGAAGATGCACTTTGTGATGCAAATTCTTTTGAAGCCGGAGTGGTTTTAGGTAGTGGATTTAATGCAAATATAGGACTTATAGAATCCCTTGTACGAAAAGGTGATGAACTTTTTATGGATGAGTTATATCATGCTTCAGGAGTTCTAGCGAGTAACTTAAATTCTGTAAATGTGACTTTTTTTAAACATAATGATATGAACGAACTATCTAAATTACTAGAAAATTCAAATGCTAAACGTAAGATAGTAGCAGTTGAGGGTATCTACTCTATGGATGGGGACTTATGTCCAAAAGAAGTGTTTTCTATATGCGATAGTATGAATGCAATTTTAATTGTAGATGAGGCACATAGCAGTGGTGTAGTTGGTAATAAACTAATGGGTGTATTTGATCTGTATGAAATATGTCCAAAAGAAAATCATATAAAAATGGGAACACTAGGCAAGGCATATGGGAGTTTTGGAGCATTCATCTTAAGTTCCGAGCATATAGTTTCATATCTTATCAACCGTGCTAAACCTATTATTTATGCCACATCTCTCTCTTTGTATGACACAATCTTAGCACATAAATCTCTTAAATATATTTTACAAAACAGGGATAGACTACGAGAAGAGATACAAGCTAGACAAGAGATAGTTTTCGACGAGCTAGGTATAAAGATAGAGGGTTTAATAGTACCTATTGCAATAGGTGATAATAAAAAAGTTTTAGAGATAAAAAAAGAATTATACTTAGCAGGTTATAGTGTTGGGGCAATAAGACAGCCAACAGTTCCTAGTGCAATTATAAGACTTATAGCTCGTTTGGGTCAAAGTCAAAATGAACTAAGGGCCTTATGCCAAATCTTGGTTAGAATAAAATCATGAAAATTAGTAAGTTAAAAATCATACTGAAAAATAATACTTTAGTAGATGTCTCATTTGATCTACCTTCATCTTTGGCACTTGTAGGACAGAGTGGAAGTGGAAAAAGCTTGATACTAAAAGCACTGCTTGGAATGTTACCTCAGGAAATGAATCTGGACTTAGAATGTAGTTCCAACTTTGAACTTGTGGCTGGAAAAAGTGTGGCTTTTATACCTCAAAATCCATTTACATCACTTTCACCTCTTACGAAAATTCATAAACAATTTTTTGTGAATGAGGAAAGAGTTAAAGAACTTTTTTTAAGTGTTGGTTTAAATGATGACTTACTTGATAGGTTTCCCTCAGAACTTTCAGGTGGGCAACTTCAAAGGGTGGTAATCGCAATGGCTCTGAGTAATAAGCCTAAACTTTTACTTCTTGATGAACCAACAACAGCACTAGATCCACAGACTCGTGTTATGATTATAGACTTACTTAAATCCTTACAGAATAAAGAGAACTTTAAAATGCTTTTTGTAACACATGATATCTCTTCTGTAAAGAGCTTATGTAAGCATATATGTGTGATCAAAGAGGGGAAAGTGATAGAGAGTGGGTTAATGGAGGAAGTGAGTACTTCACCAAAAGCTGAGTATACAAAAATATTAATAGAGGCAAATTTTGCTAATAGGAAATTTAGAATATGAGAAAATATTTCAAGAAGATTTTGATTAGTTTAGTAGCAATAGGGTTTGTGTCACCCTTTATTTTAGTCGGCTATTTCTTAACTTCATATGATTATGATATATCAAAACTAGTAGAGTATAAACCTGAGTTAACAAGTAGGATATACGATAAAGATGGAAAAAAAATAGCAAATATTTTTAAAACAAAACATAGATATTATGCAAGATTTGATGAAATTCCTCCTCGGATCATTGAAGCACTTGTGGCTATAGAAGATACTACATTTTTTGAACACCCAGGTATAAATATAGATGCAATATTTCGTGCAGCTATTAAGGTTATACGTGCAGGAAAGGCTGTTGAAGGTGCAAGTACTATTACACAACAGTTAGTAAAAAATGTCTTACTTACACGAGAGAAAAAGCTCTCACGTAAGATTAAAGAGGCTATATATGCCATAAAAATCGAGAGAGCCTTAAGTAAAGAGCAGATCCTTGAATGTTATCTTAATGAGATATATTATGGGCATGGTTATTATGGTATAAAAACAGCTGCAGATGGTTACTTTCATAAAGACTTAAAGGATTTAACACTCAAAGAAATGGCAATTCTTGTAGGCCTTCCTAAAGCTCCAAGTACATATGCACCTACAAAAAATTATGATATTTCTATGGGTAGAGCAAATCGTGTTATAAAAAGAATGCATGTTTTAGGCTGGATAGACGACACAACTTATGAAAGTGCTTTAGTAGAGAATCCAGAAGTTTTTAATGAGACACTCACACAAAATAGAGCACCATTTATAGTTGATGAAGTAGCTCGTAGATTTAGAGATATAAACATAAGTGATTTAAAAACTGGCGGTTATGAAATCTACACAACTATTGATCTTAGATTACAAATTGCAGCTAGGGAATCACTTTCATTTGCATATGCAAAGTCACTAAAACGCATAGAAAAGTACAAAGAAAAGGAATTGAAAAAACTTGCTAAATTTCAAGCAATAAAGAATCCAACTGAAGATGATATTTTTGAATTACAAGATGTAAATATGACTCAATTAAATGGTGCTTTAGTCTCTCTAGATTCCGAAAGTGGAAATATTTTAGCACTTGTGGGAAGTTGTGACTACAAAGTGAGTTCATATAATCGTGCTACACAAGGCAGACGCCAACCTGGATCTGCATTTAAACCTTTTATCTATCAAGTGGCTATTGACCTTGGGTTTAGTGGGGCAACTGAATTAGTAGATATAGCAAAAACATATGCTTATGAAAAAGATGGTGAAGAGATGAAGTGGAGACCAAAAAACTATGAAAAAAACTACAAAGGTTTAATAACACTGCGAGAAGCTCTTGTTCACTCTCGAAATCTTGCGACAATTAATCTAGTCAATGATATAGGCTTATATAATCTTCTTCGAGAGCTTAAAAAGTTCAATATTAAACATATTCCAAGAGATTTATCTATCTCTCTTGGAACAATGTCTATGTCACCGCTACAATTAGCGGAGGTTTATACAGCTTTTTCAAACTATGGTGTTCAAGTAAAAACACATTTAATTCTAAGTATAGATAAGGATAATCAGACTATTTATAAGAAAAAAGAGATAAGTAATATTACTTCTATACCTACACAGTCTTATATAATGACTACAATTCTTCGTGATGTTGTAAACCGTGGTACGGCTAGACGGGCTCGTGTATGGGGTCTCGAACTTGCAGCAAAAACAGGAACAACAAACTCAAATGTTGATGGTTGGCTGGCTGGATACTCCCCAACAATTACAACCGTTGTATGGTTTGGGAATGATGATAATACACCAATGTATAAGCGCGAAACAGGTGGTAAGATTGCAGGGCCTGCATTTAGAAGTTTTTATCAAAAAACATTAAAACTATATCCTCAGATTAAAAGAAAATTTGATGTTCCTGCGGGAATTACCGAAGTTCATATCGGTAAAAGAATAGAGTATTTTAGTGATATATCTAGACCACCAAGAGTGGAGAAAAATTCAGATCCAGAAGAAGAGTTACTGTGGTAGTCTAAAAGCAGTTTTTTACTTTTAGATTAGTTTTAAATCTTTTAAAAGACCATCCTTAATGTCATAAATCCAGGCATGTACATGGAGTTCTTTACCATTACTAAGTGTATTTTTAACTATAGTAGTATTTTCAACATTTCGAACTTGCTCTAAAACATTAAGTTCACAGAGTCTGTCAAACTTTTGTGTCTCGTCTGTAAAACTTGTTAACTCTTTCTCATGAAAACGCTGTACATCTTTTATGTGACGTAACCAGTTATCTATAAGACCATGTTGAATCTCACTCATAGAAGCTTTAACACCACCGCAGCCATAATGACCACAAACGATAATATGTGTGACTTCTAGTACTTCAACAGCATATTGTATAACGGAGAGAGCATTTAAATCAGTGTGGACAATTACATTTGCGATATTACGGTGAACAAATACATCACCAGGGGGAAGGTTCATAATTTGATTTGCGGGAACACGGCTATCCGCACAACCAATCCAGAGATAATCTGGATTTTGTTGTTTTGATAGTTTATGAAAGAACTCAGGATCTGCTGATAAAATCTCTTTTGCCCATGACTTATTATCTTCAAATATTTGAGACAACTTATTCATATGTTTTCCTTTTAGTTAAACGTCCTATTGAGTGCACAAAACATTGCTTTAATGGAAGCAGTTGCAATATCACTATCTATACCTGCTCCAAAGCAAGAACTTATGTCCTGTGTTTGTAGTTCTATGTATGCCACAGCAGTAGCACTGCTTTGCTCACCACAAGAATGTTCAGAGTATGAGTTGATACTAAACTCATGTGTATAGTTTTTCATTAATGCTTTTTTACAAGCATCGATAGGACCGTTGCCTTCACCAGTTGCTGTAATCTCTTTACCATTGTACTTATAGATAAGTGTACATTTCGATATTTTATTATCAGATGAGAGAGTAAAGTCTACTAGAGATATACTTTCTTTAAGCTTGAAATATGTATTTTCAAATATAGAAAAAATCTCGTTAGAACTCAGTACTTGACCCTTCTCATCAGCTACTGCTTGAACTATATTTCCTATTTCAGGGTGCATAGATTTTGGAAGTTGATATCCATACTCTTTTTCTAAGATATAAGCCACACCACCTTTTCCAGACTGTGAGTTTATACGGATAACAGACTCATAAGTACGGCCAACATCAGCTGGGTCAATTGGTAAATATGGAACTTCCCATAAGGCATCATCTTTACTCTTTTGATAGGCAAGACCTTTGTTTATGGCATCTTGATGACTCCCACTAAATGCAGTATAAACTAACTCCCCTACATAAGGATGTCTGACATGTGTCTCTATTTCTGTACATTTTTCAACTATTGATAAAACTTCATCTATGTTTGTAAAGTCTAACTGAGAATCGACACCTTGTGTTGTAAGGTTAAGGGCAAGTGTAATAATGTCTACATTACCAGTTCTCTCTCCATTACTTAAAAGGGTACCCTCAACTCTATCAGCTCCAGCTAAAAGTGCAAGTTCAGTTGCTGCAACACTTGTCCCTCTATCATTATGTGTATGAGTTGAGATAATTACATTCTCTCTATTGTTTAAATGCCTAGACATCCATTCTATCTGGTCAGCATAAATATTTGGTGTAGCCATCTCAACTGTTGCAGGTAAGTTAATGATAACTTTACGTTCCTCACTTATACCCCAACATGCAGTAACAGCATTAGAAATATCAGCAGCAAATTCAAGTTCGGTACCTGTAAAACTCTCAGGAGAATACTCTAAATATATCTCTCCATCATGCTCTTTCTCAAACTGTTTTACAAGTTCTACTCCATCTATTGCTAAAGCCATTATTTCTTTTTTAGTTTTACCAAAAACTATTTTTCTTTGAGCAATACTCGTTGAATTATATAAATGAACAGTAGCTTTTTTTACACCCTTAAGTGCCTCAAATGTTTTAGCTATTAAATGTTCGCGTGCTTGGACTAAAACCTGAACTGTAACATCATCAGGAATTAAATTATCATCTACTAAGCATCGTAAAAAATCGAACTCTACTTTTGAAGCAGAAGGAAAGCCTACCTCTATTTCTTTAAATCCGAGTTTGAGTAAGAGTGTAAAAAGTTCAAGTTTTTTATTCATGTCCATTGGGTTAATTAGTGCTTGATTACCATCACGTAAATCTACACTACACCATGCAGGAGCATTTGTAATTGTTTTTGTAGGCCAAACTCTGTTTGGTAAGTCTATCGTAGGGTAAGCTCTGTACTTACCCTTAGGTATTGTTTGATTCATAAAGAATCCTTTAACTTGAAATTTTATAATAACACACTCTTACATCTGTTATTTAGTTCGAAATTATATCCTATTTTGATATACTATTTGCATCAAACAAAAGAGATGTCTTTGAAAACAATCTTTCTTTTTTACTTTATACTCTCTCTAACACTTTTCTCTAGCTAAATTATCGATACTGTTGTTGAAACAATATCAGGTTATGGGGTGAAGGTGCAAATGCTACAAGTCAAAATTATGTAAACTCTATGAAAATAGTTCAGTATTTGTTTCAATAGTAGGGTAGTAACACTCTATAGAAGCAAGAGAAAATAACTCAGGTTTTGGAGAAAGAAAAGCAGCGAGAAAGTTTGGACTATGAGTTGGTTTGATTCGAGTATATGATTTTGTTCTTAGTGCCTATTATTTAGTTCTCTTGGTTTACAGTATTAATCTTCGGAGTTATTAAACTACTACTACGGGGCATTGGATTATGACACTTCAAATGGACATAGTGCATAAATTAAGTTTATTGGAATAGATACTAGAGAAAATTATGGAGTCTTTTAGACCTTCGTTATTATTGATATGTAAGTCAGGTTACAGACAGCCTTATAGTAAAGAAAAATAATAACTTACAGATTTTAGTGCTTACTTCCATTGGTGAGTAATGGTATATAGCATCTCACCAATGGAAGTAATTTTGCCTGTTGTTCATAGCATTTATGAATCCCTTCTGCTAACTTTAGTTGTAGTGTTATTTTCTTTTCTATATGATGCTTAAGTTAGTTGAGGACAGTTTGTTTTACAGCATCTAATAAATTTTCAGTACCCAGTTGAGTATATTTTCTCTTGGATTCTCTCTTCGTTTTATGACTGGATTGTTGTTTGTAAAATTATTATTATTTATGTTAATAGATTATAATAAAAAAGTGTAAATTAGATATAGAGATTATTTACTTTGGGTGTAGGAAGGAGTAAAACGAGGATAAACCTCGTTTATGATTAGCACTGGTATGTAGTTTTAAACTCATAAGCAGTTGGACGACCTTCATCTGGCCATACATCACGCTCAAATCTATGGTGCTGGTAAGCATTGATAAACTCTGCACTAAATACAGGCTTAAGAAATTCGTGATCAATAATAAGACCTTCAAGCGCTTCACGTAGTGTGTGAGGCATTTGAGGAATTCCTTTTTCACGAATCTCATCTAGAGAAAGCTCATAAAGATCTTCATCCATTGGACCAACAGGAACATCAGCATTCTTGATACCGTCAAGACCAGCCATCATCATTACAGCAAATGCTAAGTAAGGACAACAAGAACTATCTGGGAATCTCATCTCTAAACGAGTAGCACCTTCGCCAGCACCGTAAGGAATACGACAAGCAGCAGAACGATTTTTAGCAGAGTAAGTTAAGATACTTGGCGCTTCAAAACCGGGTAATAGTCTCTTGTAAGAGTTCGTTGTTGGATTAGTAAATGCTGAAACTGCAGCAGAGTGTTTAAAGATACCACCAGCATACTGAAGAGCCATTTCAGAAAGGTTACCATAGTTTCCTTCTTTATAGAAAAGGTTCTTACCATCTTTCCAAAGTGATTGGTGAACATGCATTCCGTTACCATTATCACCAAACATTGGTTTAGGCATAAAGGTAGCAGTTTTACCATTTAAGTGCGCAATCATTTTGATAACATACTTGTACTTTTGAACATTATCAGCAGCACCGATGATGTCAGAATAAACGATACCGATTTCATGTTGTCCTTGAGCAACTTCGTGGTGACCAAGAACAACTTCTAGACCAACTTGCTCTAGTATTAGCATCATTTCAGCTCTTATATCTACAGCAGAATCAGTTGGTGCAACTGGGAAATAACCACCTTTAGTTCCTGGACGGTGCCCAGTGTTGTACATATCTGGATAAGGGTTATTTGAATTCCACTCACCCTCTTCAGTATCTACTTTATATCCTGATTCGTTTATGTTATCAACAAAAGTTACAGAGTCAAACATAAAAAATTCGTTTTCAGGTCCAAAGTATGCAGCATCAGCAACACCCGTAGCTTCAGCATGTTTAAGTGTCGCTTTAGCGATAGAACGTGGACATCTTTCATAAGCTTGTTCTTTGTATATGTCATAAACATCACAGAATACGATAATAGTTGGATCAGCAGTAAATGGATCTAAGAAAGCAGTACCGATATCTACTTTAAGAAGCATATCTGATTCATTAATTGGTTGCCATGCTTCAATGGAAGAACCATCAAATGGTAAACCATTCTCTAGTTGACCAGTAGTTACAGCACTCATTCTGTAACTAATATGGTGCCATGCACCTTTAATATCTGTAAATCTAAAGTCTACAAATTGAACATCATTTTCTTGACAGTATGCAAAGAATTCCTCTACATTATTAACGAATTTACCCATTAAATATCTCCTGATTTTTTTCTGAGATAATTATATCGGATTAATGAACAATAAACTCTTTTAGCATGATTAAAAAGTATGCAGGTTAATAGGAGTGCTTCTAAAAGTTATATGCTCAATCTAAGATATACGTTTGTGAGTGGGATTTGGTTGTTTGCTATGATGAAATTATCTCATTCATAATACTAATAATAGTTTTTGCTAATAACGATGCATTATTAAGGAAAATGTAGTTAGTTTTTCTGTACTTGATAAAAATATAGTATAATTCCATCATTAAAATACCGAGGAATATATATGGGAAAAATTGTTTTATCACTTATAGCTGCTTTAAGTATTAGTGCTCTATCTACAAGTGCAGGTGAAATAAAACTATATCAAAATGCTAATGGCCAAGTATTTACGACTCCTGCTACAGATCGTACTGATATAGATATGATAAGCCTGAGTGGAGCAAAAAAATCAATAACAATTGTTGATAATAAGTCTCCTGACTTTTTACTTGGAAAACAGACTCATATTAATATGAAGTTTATTGCTGATGATAACTCGGATATGTGGCTTAAAGCTGGTGTACGGATTCAAGGGACATTTGAAAATGTGAGTACCAATTATAAAAGTGATGTAAATAAAGATACAAGTATTTTAGATGCTTACCTTCGCCGTGTTCGTTTTGAAGTATCAGCTGGATTTAACAAGTGGACTTCATTTGTAATGGATATAAGAAATGATAAAGCAAACTTTGAAGACAAGGGTGAACAAAGCTTTAATGTTGGTGATGCATATGTAAAAATCAAGAAACCATTTAATACATCTTTAGTAAACTTCAAACTTTACCGTGCTAAAATTGATATATCTCGTAGTGAGACTGTGAAATCTGCAAGAGTTATCGCATATGATAGACCAAAAGTAGCTGATGAAGCGGCACAATACATTACGCATAACCGTCGTGGAACAAATATCCAAGCATATGGTGACTGGGAGAAAAAAATTCATTACCAAATTGCAACAGGTGATGGTGTTTATTCTGGAAAGATGAAAGATGCAGCAGGAGCTAAACTTAGTAAACAAACTAAAGACGATGTGACACAAAACAGCTTTTTCTATGGTGGAAAGATAGTCCTTTCTCCATTTGATGGTTGGGAAGAGACTAAAAGAACAGAAACATATTTCGCTCAAGGTAAACACTTTGAAATAGGTGCTGCATACTGGGCTAGTGATCATATTAATTATGATGATGGTACCGTTGCACAGAAGATAGATCATACATTGACAAATCTTGAGATGTCTGCACACTATAAAGGTCTTTTTGTTCAGGCTGAGTATTTTCAATTTGATGGTGTTGTTAAAGCATGGCATTCTACTGAAATAGGTAAGTCGTCAGGTTGGTATATAACTTCTGAGTATGTAATTGAAGAGTTAAATTATCTTGCTCCATTTGTAAGATATGAGTCATGGGATAAGTTTAAAGGTGCAGATGGTTATGATTATACAGCCACAACTGCTGGTGTTAACTGGTACTTAAAAGGGAATTCAATCAAAGCTGGTTTAGTTTATCAAACTGAAAACTATGGAACAGAACTGGATCAGGGAGAAAGAACTGTATCTACGGTTAGACTCACATCTCAGTTCTTCTTCTAGAAAAGAATCATATCTAGATAAACAAATTTAAAGTTTTATATCTCCTTGCAAAGGCACTCCTTGTGTCTTTAGTTCTAAATAAATTTAAAATACATTTTTTTTTACACTGTATAAATTCAGTATATTCTGATTATAATCACAATAAATTTTTTCTCTAAGGTCAGAATATGTCGATAATTTATCCAGATAATTTTAATGAGTTAAAAGCAGAGGTCCGTGCTAGTGGCCTTTTAGAGAGGGTTCCTGTGAGGGGTACCATAGAAATGGTTGCTATTTTTATGAGCTTAGCTGTGGTCTTTAGTATTGTTTTTAATTGGACAGACATAGTCTCAAGTCCTCATTTGACTGCCTTTGGACTTGGTCTTTTTATGGTAGTTATTTTTACTCGAGCAGTATTTGTATCACATGATATCTTACATTTGCAGTACTTTAAAAGTAAGTCTTTATCTTTTAAACTATCCTACCCATTTTCAGCATTAATACTCTCTACCTCTTCTTCATGGTGGGATTTTAAACATAATGTAAATCATCATACTTGGTGTAACGTACTAGAAAAAGATGAGGATATTTGGGCATTAGATGGTGCATTTACTCCAAATAACAAAGGAAATAGTCCCTTTATTAAGAAGTACAAACATATCATTTTTTGGGGTGCTATGTTCTTTATGTATAGTGCTTTTATCATACAATCATATAATTTTGTAATCAAACGTAAACTTTGGGGTGAGTTTGCTCTTATGCTTATGCATATTCCTCTTATATGGGGAAGTATCTTTTATTCTCTTCCTTTAAGTGATGCTCTTATTCTTTTAGTCACACTTAATTTTATACTCTCTCCATGGCTAGCATTTGGTTTTATAACAAACCATTTAGGATGTGAAGTTTTTGACTACGAAGAGGGGAAAAAGTTTTCTTGGATGGAGTTACAGATGAGAACTTCTCGTTCACTTAAAGGTGGTTTTTTAGTACACTGGCTTTATGGTGGGCTTAACACTCAGATAGAACATCATCTCTTTCCAAGAGCACCGCGTTTTAATTTACTCAAGGTTCAAGATATGACAAGAGAATTTGCAAAGAAGCATAATCTAACATATTTTGAGACGACTCCAATTGATGCATATATACAGATAAATGAGGCACTAAAAGAGTACTAGAACAGATTGTTCTAGTCTTTAGATACCATCTATTCTTAATACTTTCGTCTTTCCTACCATCAACTCCAAGGTCATAATCATTCTTTTAAATACTGATTCTTGACGGTACTCTAAATTATGTTTTTTACATATTTCTTTTACTATTGGTTGCATCTCTTGGTAAAAAGAAAGAGGCATGTTTGGGAAAAGGTGATGCTCTATTTGATAGTTTAAAAATCCATGTAAATAGTCAATAACATCATTTCCAGTATTGTAGTTTACACTTCCCATAATTTGTCTCAGGTAAAACTCACCCTGTGTTTTATGTGGAGTAGAAAACTGATAAATATCCTCTGCTGAGTGGTTTGGCACGATAACAAGAAATGAGTGTAGGTTTGCATAAAGCTCTACAAGAAGCATAAATATTAAGGCACTGCTTACTGCTTGCATACCAAATGGTAAAAATAGAAGTGGTAAAAAGGCAAAACGAAAAAGTCCATAAGGAAGAAAATATGACAACCATAATTCTTTTCCATTTCTTGTAAAAGGAGAAACTTCGTAGTCAGTTGTGGGCTCAAGTCCTTTAGCTATTCTCTCTTTATTTTTTAAAATTCGGAGTGTATTTGGTCCATAATACGCAACCTTCCAAAGAGAAGCAAAAAACAAAACAACAAGATACTTTACAAAAATAGGTACTTTCATATCGTGAATCCATTTCACATCTTTTTCTACATTATCAGGGTCATCAAGTTCACCTAGGTGGTAGTGGTGCATAATGTTATGCTCATAAGCCCATGCCTCAGGTTTAATCCAGTCAAACCAGTCTAGCCATCTTCTATGCCCAGCTGCAAAACCTTTTTTTGTATAACGAAAAGGAATATTTGGAACTTTATCATAAGCACCATGTAAAATAGGGTGTGCAACATTGGCCCACCTTGAAAGATTTCCAATTCCCATAAGAACTACACCCATGAGCCCAAGAAACCAAAAAGCTAATTGAGATATGCCTAAGCCTAATGCATCAGTTATAATCACACTAGTTATCATAACTGCACCAAGTAGTGTTGAAAAACGTCCCCATTTTTCAAGTTTTAGAAGGTGCCTAAAGTCTTTTTTACCTACCTTAAGTGTCTTTTTTATATCGTCTATATCAATTTGAAGTTGTTCTTGATTTATATCTTTATAGTCTGCATATTGTGCCAATTCTTTATCCTAAGTAGTATTTAATACTCGTAATTATATACAAAGATACTTAGAGTTAATACTATATAAACATCATTTTAGATAGAATAAGCATAATAATAAAAGTATGGAGAATTTATGGACGCTGCCAAATATATTTGGATGAATGGGAAGTATATTGCTTGGGAAGATGCCAAAGTACATGTACTTTCACACACACTACACTATGGAAATGGTGTAATCGAAGGAACTAAAGCATATAAAACTGCAAAAGGTTATGCTATTTTTCGCCTAAATGAGCATACTACAAGACTTAAAGAGTCTGCAAAAATGACACTGATCGACATTCCTTACTCAGTTGAAGAGATGAACAAGGCTCAAATAGATTTAGTAAGAATGAATAAGTTTACACTTGATACTGTCTATCTACGTCCTTTTGCATTTTTGGGTTATGGAGTTATGGGTGTTTATCATAAAGATGCACCTGTTGAGACTGTTATGTCAGCTTGGGAATGGGGTGCTTATCTTGGTGAAGATGCTCTTAAGTATGGTATAAAACTTAAAATAGCTTCAATGACAAGACCTTCAAATACTTCAAACATGGGTAAAGCCAAAGCAACCGCAAATTATTTAAACTCTCAAATGGCAAAATATGAAGCTATTGATTGTGGATATGATGAGGCACTTTTGTTAGATGATCAAGGATATGTTGCTGAAGCTAGTGGAGCATGCTTTTTTATGGTAAAAAATGGAGAGTTAATTACTCCTCCAAATGATAACTCTTTAGCTTCAATTACACAAAAGATGGTTATTGAAATGGCAGAAGACTTTGGTATCAAAGTAGTGCGTCGTCGTATCACGAGAGAAGAAGTGTATGTGGCTGATGAAGCATTTTTAACTGGAACTGCAGCTGAGATAACTCCTGTAGCAAATGTTGATGCGAGAATTATCGGTTGTGGAAATCGTGGAGAGATGACTGAAAAATTACAGTCAACTTATTTTGATATAGTATTCGGACGTAACAAAAAGTACGAACATTACTTGACTTATATAGACTAAAAAATTAAATAAAACTAAGGAAAATTTACTATGGCATCAGATATGAATGATTATTTCAACAAAAAAAAGAGTGAAGGTGGAGGACAAAAGAAGTCTAGTGGCGGTTCAGGTGGTCCATCAGGCCCACAAATGCCAAACATGCCAGACTTTGGTTCTAAATCAGGGCTAGTTTACTTTCTTATTGCATTTGTTGTAATGTTAGTAATTGCAAAGCCTTTTACAATTATTGAAGAGGGACAACGCGGAATTTTAAGTACAAATGGTAAGTACCAAGATCAAGCACTTCTTCCAGGGCTTCATTTTATCGTACCTATTATCCAAAAGGTATATACCGTAGATACAAAGGTTCGTATTATTAACTATGCTTCTCGTATAGAGCTTAGTTCAAATACATCTGGAATTGTAAGTAAACCAGCAATTACAGTTTTAGATAAGCGTTCTCTTCCTGTAACTATTGAGCTAACGGTTCAGTACAGACTTAACTCTGAGTTTGCTGCACAGACTATTTCAAACTGGGGATTTAGTTGGGAAGATAAGATAATTAACCCTGTTGTTCGTGATGTTGTTCGTAATGTTATCGGAAAGTATGATGCGGAAGCATTAACTCAAATGAGAAATGCTTTAGGTAAAGAGATAGAAACTGGGATTCGTCAAAATGTTACAAGTCTTAAAAATACTCCAGCAGTACTTCAATCAGTACAACTTCGTGACATAGTTTTACCTACAAAAGTAAAAGAGCAAATTGAAGCAGTTCAAATTGCAAAACAAGCAGTACAAAAAGCAGAACAAGATGTTCAACGTGTAAAACAAGAAGCATTAAAACGTGCAGCTGAAGCAGAAGGTGTTGCTCAACAAGCTAGAATTGAAGCAAAAGGTAAGGCAGATGCTGTTACTATTCAAGCAGATGCAAAAGCTAAAGCAAACCTTTTAATTTCAAAATCTTTAACTACTAAACTTTTACAATTAGAGCAGATAAAAGTTCAAGGTAAGTTTAATGATGCACTTCGTGTAAATCGTGATGCAAAAATCTTCTTAACACCTGGTGGATCTACTCCAAATATCTGGGTAGATACAAAGAATGCAAGACAAAGAACTACGGCTAAGTAATGATAAATGCAGTAGGTAGAGTAGATTGGAAGAAGTCAGAACTTCTTCCTGTTATTGTTCAAGAAGTTTCAACAAATGAAATTTTAATGATGGCTTATATGAATAAGGAAGCATTAGAACTCTCTTTAAATACAAAAATTGCACACTACTTTTCTCGCTCAAAACAACGTATCTGGAAAAAAGGTGAGAGTAGTGGACATACTCAAGCTATTCACTCCTTTAGTATAGATTGCGATAACGATACTCTTCTTATAAAAGTCACACAAGAGGGTGTAGCATGTCATACTGGCCGCAAATCTTGTTTCTTCACAGAATTAGAATCAGGTGAGACTAACTCTGAAGTTGAAGTTGATACGACTGCTTCTTATGGTGTTATAGATACACTGTACCATACTATACAAGAGAGAAAGCTAGCTGATCCTACAACTTCTTGGACAGCTAAACTTATTGATAAGGGTGATAATACAATTTTGAAAAAAGTTGTAGAAGAAGCTGGTGAGTTTTGTTTTGCATATAAAGATAATGATGAAGCAGAGATGATTTATGAAGCAGCTGATTTAACTTATCATATGCTTGTCGCACTTGCTGTTAAAAATATCTCTCCTGATAGAATTAAACAAGAGTTAGTTCGTAGATTTGACATGAGCGGGATAGCTGAGAAAAATGCAAGAGAGGATTAATGAACTCTAAAATCACTTTTTTTATAGATGGGCTTATTGAATGGGATTATCTATTATTTGGAAGTGTTTTTCTTCTTTTTCTTTTTTTTATAATACTGGGTATAGTTTTTAGAAAAAAGCTTATTTTATCGATACTATTTCTTTTACTTGGATTCTCTATCCTTCTTCTTGGCCCGACTTGGGGTTATATGAAACTCCACGAAACTCTTTTTAAAAACTCAACAAAACTTCTCAGTCAAAAACGACTACAATTTAGCGAAGCTGTAGTGGTAAAGGGAAGCATGATAAATGAGTCAAATAGAGACTTCCAAGAGTGTAAAATTACAGCTAGTGCTTATGCTGTGAGTTCTAACAAACTCAAAAACTATCTTAAAAAATTTAAGCCATTCAAAAAAAAATCGATTATAGAAATGAATATAGTAAAGTTGGAAACTAGAGAGTTTAAAATTATTGTTGAACCTTTTATTTACAGTAAAAATTACAATATTTCAATTGGAGCAGATTGTAGATAACACTTTTAAATTATTAGCACTTTATCACTTTTGGAGTAATATTTCTTACTTTTATGGAAGGTAAAATTGGTTCAATAAAATAAGATGAAGCAAAAATAAAAGTAGGTATATTTATACCTACCTCTGTAGCATGTCTTTTATTAGCAGGATTTTGAGCTAAAGTTAGTAAATAATAGTCATGCTGCAGTAAATATTAAGGGTGAAAATTGTTACAGGGCAAGCGGATTCTTAGACTTTTTTACAAGTGGTTTTAACAAAGTAAATAAATGCAGTCGGTTGTAAAAGAGTTTGTGGTTACAACTAACTTAAAACCTGGAACTTCCCAAGTCTTTAGAGTTTACTTTAGATACCCACAGCACTTCAGAATCACAGCATAGTTCACTAAAGTTTGAGGACACTAAACTTCTAGTATTTAAGTCCAACTTTTTTAAGTGCTTTATTAATATTTTTTACTTGAATATTTTTATTTCTACACCATTGTGGTGCTAGAAGTGAGTCATCATCTAACCCTGCAGTTATTCTTTGAACATGCACATGTGCTGGTTTCATTTCTATAGACTTCACTAAAACATCAAGATACTCTTCTTCACTGATTGGAGTGAATTCTCCACGATTGTATTCATTTGCTAAAGCTGTGCGTTTTACAACATATAAAGGATGATACTTTACAGAATCAATTCCCCACTCATATGCAGCACGTGATGTCTCAAGCATCATCTCCTGTGTTTCATCTGCCAAACCAAAGATTAGGTGACCACAGACATTCACTCCGGCCTTTTTAGATTTAATAATCCACTCTTTAACATTTGCACTATCATGACCACGATTGATTTTAATCAATGTTTCATCATATACAGATTGGATACCAAACTCTAGCCATATCTCACTCTTTTTTGATAACTCTGCTAAGTAATCAAGTGTTTCTTGTGTGATACTGTCCGAACGAGTACCAATACTTAATCCAACTACATTAGGAAATGAAAGTGCTTTTTCATAGAGAGCTTTAAGTGTGTCAAATGGAGCATAAGTATTTGTAAATGACTGGAAGTAAACAAGAAATTTCTCTGCTCCATACTCTTTAGCTTGGCGTTTAGATATAGCAGAAAACTGTTGTTCAAGTTGAAGAATCTGTTTATCCAAATAAGGATTTTCTTTTGAGTCAAGATTTAAATGAAAACTTTTAAGCTCTTGTACTTCATCCGTACTTGCAGAAAAAGAATCGTTTTCACAAAATGTACAGCCACCTCTAGCAACTGTTCCATCTATATTTGGACAAGTAAATCCAGAGATATTGATACCAACTTTATAGACTTTAGCATTAAATTTCTTTTTAAGGTACCCACCATATGTATATATTTGTTCCATTAAACTATGTATTTCCCTGTAAAACATGCCGTACAGTACTTCTCTTCAGAGACAGTAGAGTTTACACTATGTAAAAGTGAATCTTCATCAAGGTAGGCAAGTGAATCAGCTTCTATATACTCACAGATCTCTTGTTTAGTCATATTAGAAGCGATGAGTTTATCTTTACTTGGAGTATCTACACCGTAAAAACATGGGTCAGTTGTTGGAGGAGAAGAAACACGCATATGAACTTCACTGGCTCCTGCCTCTTTAAGCATTCTAATAATACGGCGAGAAGTTGTACCACGAACGATAGAGTCATCAACTACAATAACACGCTTACCTTTGATAACATCAATCATAGGAGAGAGTTTCATTTTTACTTTTAAATCACGCATCTCTTGTGTTGGTTCAATAAATGTACGACCGATATAATGGTTTCTCATGATACCCATCTCATAAGGGATACCACTCTCTTGCGCATAACCAATTGCCGCTGGAACACCACCATCTGGAACAGGGATAACTACATCAGCTTCAATTGGTTGGATTGCTGCTAATGCTTGACCCATGTTTTTACGCATATGATATACAGATTGACCATATACTGTTGAGTCCGGACGTGCAAAATAAACATACTCAAAGATACAGTGTTTAGGTGTTGGTTCAAAAACTTTAATACTTTGAGGTGCCTTATCTTTTTCAAAAATAAGAAGTTCACCAGGCTCTACATCACGAATCAAAGTAGCACCTACTAAATCAAAAGCACATGTTTCACTTGCGACAATGTAACCACCATTTGGAAGGCGACCTAAACTAAGAGGACGAAAACCAAAACGGTCACGCATAGCAAACATTTTTGTTCTACTTAAAAATACTAAAGAGAAAGCACCTTCAATTCTCTGAACAGCATCAACAATTCTATCAACTAGTTTGTCCTTAGAACTTTTAGCGATTAAGTGAATAAGGTTTTCAGTGTCCATAAATGTTTGAAAAATTGCACCTTTCTCAATAAGTGAAGTACGAACTTCTTTAGCATTGGTTAGGTTACCATTGTGAACAATAGCCATTTCACCAAGGTCATAACGAGCAAAGACTGGTTGTGCATCAAGGATTGAGTCATCACCAGCTGTTGAGTAACGTGTGTGACCCACGGCAGATGAACCACAAAGTGTTTCTAACTTTTCTTCATTAAAAACTTTCATAACAAGACCACGGTCTTTAATAGTATGAAGTTTTTTTCCATCAGATGAGCTGATACCTGCAGCTTCTTGTCCACGGTGTTGTAGAGCATGTAGAGAAAAGTAAGCTAACCTAGAAGCTTCTTCATGACCAAAAATTCCAACAACAGCACACTTTTCATTTATATCTTCGCGCAAAATATATCCTTGTAATTGTAAGCTAATAGTAAATAATCAATGCAATTATACAAACATTACCTATAAGTAAAATGAAAGCTTATTGGAACTATAAATTAACACAGTAAGTCTAAAGAAACTAATAGTGTAGAACTTTCTATTTATCTTAGATATAAAAATAATCCAAAAGGTAGTACATATGAATATTGTCTTGTGTAATAACCTTATTCCAATTACGACGGATTTTACAATATTACATACTCGATGGATGAACGAATTTTTTAATTATCACACATATGGAGTACTCTTTTATTCACTACGAGAGTATCTAGTAGGTGCGAGTCAAAATACTCTTAAAAAGTTATCTGAAAAACTAACTAAAGTGTAGTATTCGGATAAGGTAATTCATAAAACTTCTGATATTGTAAAATACGATATTCAAAAATTTTAACTACTTGAAGAATTATATAAAGCATTGAAAGTTGTGAGTTAGATAAAATTTTCAATGAGTTCATCTTTTGAAGTATTTTTGAGTAAGGCTTGAAAATCTTCAGAACTGTAAAGTACAAGAGAACTGCTCTTTAGTTGCTCTAGCTCTTTACTAAAACCTCGCTTAGCAAAGAGAATAATTTGTGTAGGTTCTATGTTTAGCTTGACACATTTTTCATTCAGTTTATGTAACTCTTTTTTATTGATAAAGTGATTTGTCCATTTACATTCACTTACATATATTTTATGATCATTTGTAAGGGTTAATATATCTATCTCAATGTTCGCATCCCAGTAACTTCCGGAACTGATAATTTGTGCATCTCTTAGGTTATAGTTAAGTAAAACCTCACTTAACTCTTCAAAAATTAAACTTGTATAACTATTTAAATGCTGTGTTATGTTTGAGTGCAAGACTTCATAGTTTTTCTTTTTGATATTTACTATCTGTGGGGTGATAAAATAAAACCAGAACCTAACAAATGGATGGGAAAAAAGTACCTTGTGTGAGATTCTATGTCTTGCATCTCGGCGTTTGAGTTTTGCATTAGGATTTAGCTCTCTAGGGTGGCATTCCCTAGAGTACTCCATCTGAATAAGTCCTACATCTTGGAGATAATTGAGTGCTCCTCCTCCATTTCCATTATTTAGTCCCGCTCGTCTAAAGGCAGAGAAGATTTTTCTATCCCCAGTTGCTAGTGCTTGAAGTAGTCGTTTATGAGTAGGTTCTGTATCTATTAACTCTTCTATTTTTTCATTTAAAATATCAAACTTTTCTATAATTAACTCTTGTATTAACTCCTTGATGGGTTTAGATGTATCTATATCCCACCCTAAACCACCAAATACAGAGAAGTAGGAGATTTGAGTTTCCATATCATTTGGATAGTTACGAAAATAAAATGAGCGAAACTGCTCGAGTAGTTTAGAGTTTGTCATGGTAGGTATTGTAGCATAGAAGAACTACATTTCACTGCCCCATTTTAATGTATCTATGCCATATCTCTCTCGTAAAACTTGTGTTTGTTCTGTGAGTTCTCTCATTTTTTTCTCATCTTCAAAGCCTATGAGTGAGAGCTCTTTTTTAGAGTCTCGTGTAAAACTAGAGCAATTAATACTTAGGTTTATTACTTTGAGCCTTTTTTGTGAGTCTGCTTCATTAAAAAGTCTTAGACATAAAGAATCAAATTTTTTTTCAGTAAAAAGCTCGGCCATAGAGATATTTTTATGAGATCTTTGATTCATTTCATAACGAATACCTAAGTGAAATACTGTAGGGATAACATCAAGTTTTAAGATAGCATATACGAGATGTCGTGCAATTATATGCACTCTACGTTTAAGTTCAACTCTATCATATAAAGGGTCCATGGTCCGGCTTATACCGATAGACTTTCTTCTATGTGTTGTTTTTATCGGTGCATCAATCTCACTATTCACACGTTTATAAAGGTCTTTGGCATAAGGTCCCCAAGACTCTAAAGTACCTCTGCGTTTACGGATGTCACCTAAAGTATGAATTTGAACAGCAGACAGTTTCTGTTTCATACTTTTACCGATTCCTGCAAAGTTACCAACCGCAATGGGATTTACAAAAGCATCAAAGTTGTATTTATCTATGACCTTAGAGCCAAAAGGTTTTGCATAAGTAGTGGCAAGTTTTGCTATGTACCTAGTTGGAGCTGCACCTATAGAAACAGGAAGTTTTAAAGCATGAAGTATCTCATGACGGAGAGCATCAATAAAGGCAGGGATATCTTTATCTTCTACCCACCCACTCAAATCTCCATAAAATTCATCTATACTAGCTTGTTCAACTAAAGGTATTTTTGTACATAAAAACTCATGGAGTTCGTGTGAGAGTTTTTGATAGAGTGACATATTTGGTGCTTTTATGATGAGATGAGGACAGAGTTGAAGTGCTTCACGGATAGTCATAGCTGTTTTTATACCAAATGAACGTGCTTCGTATGAAGATGTAGTTAAAATACCTCTAATCCTTCCATTGGCATCTGTAAAGGATGCTATATCATCGTCTTTTTTCTCATAAGCCTTATAAAATGTAGGAACAAAACTTCCACTGTTTTCAAAGTTTACAGTCTGGTTCTTTGCATCTTTATTAAAAATTTTTGTATCACTCCTCCCCCCTATAGCCACTGCTTTATGCTCTAAAGAAGGTTCTACTATGCGAGAAGCACTAACAAAAAAGCAGTCAATATCTATGTGTATCTTCAAGTTCTTTACCTAATATTAGAAGTTTTATTGTTACTTATAGTAGCAGACTAAAGAGGGGAATATCCATAATATGACAATCTGCCATTTTTTTGTATAAATTCAATAATTTTGTTTTCAATAGGTAGATATTTTAATCTAAACATACTATAATTTCCCAATTATATTATTAGAGTATCTCTTAGTATCTTACAGCTCTTAATTACAAAGGAAACAGAATGATTCACGAAAATGGAAAAATAGTAGATATCGCAATTATTGGTGCGGGCCCTGGTGGAATGGCATCTGCTATTGAAGCAAAACTTGCAGGTATTGAAAATATTATTGTTATAGATAAAGCACCACATCATAATGATATGATTCATAAATTTTACAAAAAAGGTAAACGTGTTGACAAAGACTGGATGGGAATTAAGTTTGAGTTTACTGGTAATGTTTCATTTGAAGAATGTTCTAAAGAAGAGTATATTGAGCAAATGGAAGTAAAACTTCAAGCTGCAGGCGTACTTGATAAGTTTGAGTATAATCATGATATTATCAGAGTAACAAAGAATGAAGAAGGTCTTTTTGAAATGATTTTTGGTCACGATGACATAGCAGAAGGTATTGAGACGATTAGAGCTAGAAATGTTATTCTTTCTGTTGGTCGTATGGGTAAACCAAATAGACCAAAGTATAAGTTTCCAAAAGAAATTAAGCCAATGCTAAACTTCAACCTTAGTAAGGTTCAAAATGGCGAGAGAGTAATGATCGTTGGTGGTGGGGATACTGCTGGTGAGTATGCTTATGGTCTTGTTGAACTTGAAGATATGCCAGATTGTGTTGTAACACTTAACTATAGAAAAGCTGAGATTACACGTATGAATCCTATTAACACTGAAATGTGTAGTAAGTACCTAGATAATGGTAAACTTATCAATAAAATGGGTGTTGATGTTGAGAGTCTTGAGCAATCAGAAAGCGGAAAAATCCAAGTAAACTTTACTGATGGTACAAGTGCTGAATACGATAGAGCTGTTTATGCACTTGGCGGTACAACACCTAAGGACCTTCTTGTAAACTCGGGTGTTAAAACTGGTGAGTGGGATGTTCCTGTATATGATGAAAATACATTTGAAACAAATGTTGAAGGTCTTTATACTATTGGTGATGTTGTAACTGACCAAGGTAGTATTGCATTAGCCTTCAACCATGCAAGTGATGCAGTAAAAAGTATCGCTTCTAAGCTTAAATAACTTTCTTAATACTATGCTCTTTGCAGCATAGTATATATATTCTCATTTAAAATCTACTTTACAAATAATCCTAATAAATAAATTTAGCTATCTTTGACTATAATTCTTTTATGAAATATATTTTAATAACTGTTCTCTTTTTTTTGAGTGCATGTAGTATAAAAAACTATACCCATTCATCATCAAAATTTCTCATTATTAAAACAGATAAATTAAAATTTTCAGACTTAGCTTATATGAAAAATAGTGCTAATTCTGTAAGACTTGAACTCTTTGTAGCAGGAAATAATATACAAAATATTAAGATAAACAATCTTATCTGTCTTAATGAGGGCTGTATGCTTCGTAGTAGTTTTAACTGTAAGTATTTAAGTGAAAACTATCCCGATACAATTTTGCAAAATATTGTTCTTGGACAGGTCATATATGATAAAAAAAACTTCAAAAAAATTGATCATGGATTTGAGCAAAAGATACAAAACTCGAATGTAGACATACTATATAAAGTCACTGAAAATGAGATTTACTTTAAAGATGAAAAAAATAAGATACTATTTAAAATAAAGGATATAAAATGAGTAAGAAATTTGTAGGGGCACACTGCTCGGCTAGTGGTGGAGTGTTTAATGCAGTGACAAATGCAGAGGCAATAGGGGCAAAAGCATTTGCCCTCTTTACTAAAAACCAACGTCAATGGATTTCTAAAGACTTAGATAGTGAAACAATAGATAAGTTTAAATCGGCACTTGATAAAAGTGGAATTCTTCCAAAACATATCTTACCCCATGACTCGTATCTGATAAACTTAGGTCATCCAGAAGTAGAAAAGTTAGAAAAATCTAGGACTGCATTTATAGATGAATTAGAACGATGTGCATTACTAGGCCTGGATAGACTTAACTTTCATCCGGGAAGTCATCTAGCTAAGGTGAAAAAAGCTGATAAAGAAAATATAGAGATTATGAAACCTATAGAAGATGTCTGTTTAGATGTGATAGCAGAATCAATAAATATAGCACTTGATAAAACAAGTGATGTGAGTGCAGTTTTAGAAAATACAGCAGGACAGGGAAGTAATCTTGGTTGGCGTTTTGAGCATTTAGCACATATAATAGATAAGGTAGAAGATAAAAGCCGTATAGGTGTTTGTATAGATACTTGTCATATGTTTACAGCAGGTTATGACATAAGAACAAGAGAAACTTACGATAAAACTTGGGCCGAATTTGAAAAGATTGTTGGTTTTAAATACCTTATGGGTATGCATATAAATGACTCAAAACCACCTTTAGGTTCTCATGTAGATAGACATCATTCACTAGGACATGGTGAAATAGGTTTAGACTCATTTAAATTTCTTATGCAAGATGAAAGAATGAATGATATTCCACTCGTTTTAGAGACAATTGATGATACTATATGGAAAGAAGAGATAGAACTTCTTTATAGTTTTGAGAATTAAGTATTACTAGTCTAATATCTGTTTAATAAAAGTTTAGATATTAGTTGGTCAGCACTTTATTCAATGAAAGAAGGTAGAGTTATAGCAACACCAACGAACATAAATGGTATTGATGGTGAATTTACGAATTCTAATGCACTACCTATCTCAGCTGGTGTAGGTTATAAATTTTAAGGAAAGACTTGAAAAATTTAGTAAATTTTTTATCACAAAAAAACGTTATCAAAACTACAGTTTTTGCACATCTTAAATGTAGTAAAATTGAGGCAGAGATGCTTCAGTTCTTAGCACAAAAGTATATGAAAGGTGAAGATGACTTCCTTGTTCTTACACTACTTCAAGAACTTTACAGTGTTCAAAAATTTGAACACTTAGAGCACTTAGGTGAGCTTAAAAACCTGCTAGAACTCGGTTGGATTCATCAACAGAGTTTTACTCCAATAAAAATCTCAGAAGTAACACCCTTGGAACTCTTAAATACAGCAGTTGGACTTACTCCTTCTTTTTTAAGACTTCTACAAGAGGGCTCAATAGAATCTGACTTACCCGATGTTAAACCTTATTCTGACCACCTTGAGTATCTCCAAGACCAGTTTTTTCGTATAGAACTTTATCAAAAAATGTCAGTAATTCGTCAAAATGTGCATGAACACTCACTTGGAATAGATAGACTACAAGCAAAAATGAGACTACTAGAAACTCGTATAGATGAAAGAGTTACACAAACCTCAGAAAATCTTGTTTTAGATAAATTTTTTAAAACTAAAAAAATGACTACTTTAGAACAAGTTATATTTATAGCACTGCTTCGTGAAGAGTACAGTGCTACTGATGCTTCACTTCGTGAAATGAATGCTCTGATAGATTTAATATCTTTTGATGATTATGAGCGTATCAAAAATCGTTCTCTACTTGAAGATGGAGCAAACCTTATAAGTAATGAAATCATAGACTATGAGGAGATGCTTAATCCTTTTGGTGGTATATCACGTGCATTTTATATTGTAGATGATGTACTTCAAAGTATAATTCATCCGCAAAAAAGAAAAAAAGTAACAAGATTAAAACTTGGGGCACTTATAGAAGAACAAGATATATTTGAGCTTATCAATAGTAATACTTCTTTAGATGAAGTTGTTCTCAACGAAAAAACTCGTGAGACTCTTGATAACCTTATGCAACAAGTAGATAAAGAAGTAGTTGCTCGTCTTGTAAAGTGGGGTATCAAAGATAAAAAATCTGGTATAGATGCTCGGATTATTTTTTATGGGGCAGCTGGAACAGGAAAGACTATGACAGCATACTCTCTTGCAAAATCTCTTAAACGCCAAGTCCTTGCTTTTGACTGCTCTAAAATACTTTCTATGTATGTAGGTGAAAGTGAAAAAAATGTTCGTAAAATTTTTGATACTTTTTATGAACTCAGTGAAAAGACAAAAACAGAGCCCATTTTATTACTAAATGAAGCTGATCAGTTTTTGGGTGCTAGAAGTTCTGGTGCGATTACTGGTGCTGATCAGATGCATAACCAGATGCAAAATATCTTTTTAGAACAGATAGAAAACTTTCGTGGAATGCTGATTGCGACTACAAACTTGCTTGAAAACATTGATAAAGCATTTTCACGTCGCTTTAACTACAAGATAGAGTTTAAGAAACCTGATCAAATACAGCGTTTACAACTTTGGGAGTTGATGTTACCAACTGATGCTCCATATGAGAAAAAGTTTGACATAAAAGAGTTATCTTCATATTCACTCACCGGTGGACAGATTAACTTGATAGTTAAAAACACAGCTTATAAAGTTGCAGTACGTAAAAAACCTCTTTTTAGTACACAAGATTTTATTGATGAGATAAAAAGAGAAAAAGATGCGAACTTTGATAGTGAAAAGTCTATGGGCTTTTTAAGTAAATAACTAGGCTTTTATTACATTATCAAAAGTAAGAAAGAGTTGTAAAATTCAGAGTAGTGAGATAACTACTATTACTTCATATCCAATTATCCAAACGATTAAAAAATTATCAGTACCTATACAAAGGTTGTTTGAAAAAGTGACCCTAACTAAAGCAAAAAATAAGCGATATTCTCATTACCTTCAGGAACTAAGGGAAAATCATTTAGATGAATTCCTTGTTGGCTAAATGAATTACTTTTATTGTTATACTTTTTCTTAGTTTAAGCCAATCATACATACATTTAGGATCATATTGACTCTCTTTCAAATGATAGTAGGCTAGGTCCTTTTGTTTAATAGTGTATTAATATTCTTTTGTCATAATAAGCACCTGAAATTAAATAAATTTAGATAAATACAAAATAATAAGTGACTTACATTTGAAGACAGCTTAATAGTAATGTAGCAATAAGTGACACTGACTTATACTTGGCCTCTATACAATAAGAATTTAATACACTTTTTGATATAGTGCCTTAACTGTTCTTTCCTCGATAATTTGATGGAAAACAAATATTTTAAAGAGTTATATTTATTATAAATAAAATTCTTGACTTTTAAAGGTAGGTTATATGGAGCATATAGTAACTTCAAACCCATATTTTGGTGTATTTGTACTATTTGTAATGACATTTGGTGCATTTACAGTAACAACAATAGTGGCACGTCTAGCAAGTCGTGCACTGGCACGTAAAGATAGCGAAAAAATTAAACTCTCAGTGTATGAGTGTGGACCAGAAATTACAAGACAACCAAATAGAATTTCACCACAGTTTTATCTTTTTGCATTACTGTTTTTACTCTTTGATGTTGAGATAGTTTTTATGTTTCCATGGGCAGTGGACTTTAAACTTCTTGGTTGGTTTGGTTTTGCTGAGATGTTATTATTTATATTACTTCTTACTATCGGTTTTGTATACGCATGGAAAAAAGGAGCCCTAGAATGGCACAACATAAAGTAAATTATTCACAAGATGGTGGACTTCCAGTCGCACTGACGTCAATTGACAAAATTGTAAACTGGGGTCGTTCAAACTCAATCTGGGCACTGACTTACGGTCTTGCTTGTTGTGGTATTGAAATGATGGCATCAGGTGCTTCTCGTTTTGACTTCGATAGATACGGTACTATTTTCCGTGCTTCTCCTCGTCAAGCAGATGTTATGATAGTTGCAGGAACACTTACAAAAAAGCATGCTGAGTTTATTAAGCGTTTATATGATCAAATGACTGAGCCTAGATGGGTGATTTCAATGGGTTCATGTGCAAATACTGGTGGTATGTTTAATACATATGCAACAGTTCAAGGATGTGATAGAATTATTCCTGTTGATTTGTATCTTCCAGGTTGTGCACCTCGTCCTGAAACACTTCAGTATGGTGTAATGTTACTACAGAAAAAAATTCGTGCTAACAAAGCTAGCAATGCACAAAAGCCAAAAAGGTTAATGTAATATGAGAGCATATACTCCCAAAGATGATGTACAAGCAAAAGCATACTATACTGATAGATATTATGTAGCACCACAAGTTCCAAAACAAGAAGTAGAATCTGATGAGATTTTTGCAGCTGATTTAGCAGCTCTAAAAGAAAAGTTTGATGTTAAAGAAGCTTTTATTCAAATGAAACAAATGATTGTATATATCAATGCTAGTGATATATATGGTGTTTTAGAATTTCTTAGGGATGAGCTTACCTATACACAACTTAGTGAAATGTCTGCTATTGACTGGTTAGCAAAAGATAATACTTTTGAGATTTTTTATCAAATGCTTTCAATGACTAAACGAAAACGTCTTCGTATTAAGTTTTTTATTAACAATGGTGATGCAGTTGATAGTGTTGAGTCACTTTTCCGTAGTGCAGACTGGAGTGAGCGTGAAATGTTTGATATGTTTGGAATTGAAGCAAATAATCATCCATTTATGAAACGTATTTTACTTCCTTACGATTGGCAAGGAAATCCACTGCTAAAAACCTACCCACTAGAGGGTGATGAGTTTGCTGCTTGGTATGAAGTAGATAAGATCTACGGAAAAGAAGCTCGTGATGTAATCGGACCTGAAATCCGTGATACAGCACGTGTTGATAGATATGACTCTGAGCGTTTTGCTCGTCTTGGTTTTGAAGTACCTAAGGGAACAAAAATCACTGGTAATGAAGAGCCTAATAAGCAAGATTATCAAGAAGAAGGTGGCGTTTTCCTCGTCAAAAAATTTACAAAAGATGCATCAAAAATTATTGATGATCCACAAAGATAGGGCGGTAGATAATGGCACAGGTAAAAAATAGATTAACACCATTTTTTGAAAATATTTCTTTTGATAGAGAAGATAATGAACTTATATTAAACTTTGGTCCTCAACACCCTTCTGCTCACGGACAGCTGCGTTTAATGCTTCACCTTCAACAAGAACAGATAGTTAAAGCACATCCAGATGTTGGATACCTTCACCGTGGTATGGAGAAGATGGCTGAAAATATGATTTATAATGAGTTCATGCCTACAACTGACCGTATGGATTATATCGCTTCATCTTCAAACAACTATGGTTTTGCTCTTGCGGTTGAAAAACTTATAGATGTAGAAGTTCCTCGTCGTGCAAAAGTTATTCGTATGATGCTTTTAGAGATTAATAGACTTATGTCTCACCTTTTCTGGCTTGCAACAACTGCTCTAGATATTGGTGCTATGACAGTTTTCTTATATGCTTTCCGTGAACGTGAGTACTTAATGGATATTATCGAGGGTTATTGTGGTGCACGTTTAACACATGCAGCTATCCGTATCGGTGGAGTTCCACTAGATATTCAAGATACTTTTATTTCTCAACTTAAAACATTCCTTGATAAGTTACCACAAAATATCAAAGATTATGAAGACTTACTTGATACT
>QNZS01000035.1 GCA_003978465.1 Sulfurimonas sp.
TTTAAGAGACTCAAATATAGAAACAAAAGCAAGTGTTGGTGCAAAAGTGTCTTGAACTTTTTTGTCTATTATATAGTTTGCATCAAAGGGAAATTTATTTTTATCTTTACATGAGATGTAAACATTGGTAAATATTTTAGAGAGTCTGGAGTATTGAAACTCTGTGAGAGTTGTAAAACCTGCAAACGGGAGAAGAGTTTTATCCTCTCCCATCCTTGAGCTTTTCCCACCTGCAAAGATTACACATGGAAGGTTTATCATACTTCTATCTAGGGTCTGTAATATAACCAGTAATAGCAGAAATTGCAGCAACAGCTGAGTTGGCTAAATAAACCTCAGAAGAGCGGCTTCCCATGCGTCCTACAAAGTTACGGTTTGTAGTACTTATTGCTTTTTCATTATCACCTAAGACACCCATATATCCACCAAGACAAGCACCACAAGTAGGGTTAGAAACAACACCACCTGCATCGATGATGATATCCATATATCCAAGTCTATATGCTTCTTTTAGGATTCTTTGAGTTGCCGGAGTTACGATAAGACGTACGTCTTCGTGAACTTTTTTACCTTTTAAAATCTCAGATGCAATTTTAAGATCGCCTAAACGACCATTTGTACATGAACCGATAAATGCTTGGTCTATTTTGATATGGTCAGCTACTGCTTGAGAAACAGGGTGCCCATTTGATGGTAAGAAAGGATAAGCAATAACTGGTTCAAGGTTTGCAACATCTATCTCTAAAACTTTACAATAAACAGCATCATCATCTGAGTAATGAATACGAGGTTCACGTGCAAGGTTTTTATCAGATAAAAATTCTTTTGTTACATCATCATAAGCGATGATCCCACTTTTTGCTCCAGCTTCAATTGCCATGTTACACATAGAAAATCTATCATCCATATTTAAGTGAGGAATTGTAGTTCCGGTAAACTCTAGTGTTTGGTACAAGGCACCATCAACACCTAATAGACGAATGATTTCTAAGATAATATCTTTTCCAGTTGTATGCTCTTTAGGTACACCACTTAGAACTACCTTGATAGACTCAGGAACTTTAAACCAATTTCCTCCAGTTACCATTGCAAACGCAAGGTCAGTACTTCCCATACCAGTTGAGAATGCTCCAAGAGCACCATGTGTACAAGTATGTGAATCAGCACCGATGATTACATCACCAGGAACAATAAGACCTTTTTCAGGTAAAAGAGCATGCTCGATTCCCATATCTTTTTCATCAAAAAAGTTTTTAAGTTTATGTTCTTTAGCAAATACACGAGATATTTTTGCTTGATTTGCTGAAGCGATATCTTTTGCAGGGATAAAGTGGTCAAGAACTATAGAAAAACCATCTGGATTTGCTAGTTTTTTTGCACCACTAAGGTTAAATGCAGAGATAGAAATAGGAGTAGTGATATCGTTACCGATAATCATATCGATGTCACAACGAATGATTTCACCCGCAGATACTTCGCGACCTATGTGTTGAGAGAATATTTTTTCTGTTATTGTTTGAGCCATAATGAATGAACCTCTTTATATATAATTATTATTGTGATTATATCATAAGAGGTTTAAAGTGAAATTTATATATTTAGTTAGTCTATCTTATACTTTAAAGCTTTTTTTGTAAATTCAGTTGAGCAGAAAAACATTGTAACAAAGACAGGATTTAGTTTTACATCATCATTTGAAGTTGATTCAAATACTTTAAAGTTAAAACCAGCACCATCATTCGGATTTTGAGGAGATACTGTAAACTCTAAAGGAGTAAGTGTCTTAACCATATTAAGAATATTTTTTCTTTTTTTTGCATTTGGCTCACTTAAAATGTTAAAGTTAGGATTTTCAGAACGACGGTGTCCATCGAGTATATCTTGAATAAGCTCTGCTTTATCTTTAAAAACTACTTTGTTCCATTTAATAATAGTATGGTTTGAAGCCACTTGAGAGTTTTTCTCACTTAATGCATGCGGTTTTTTATCTTTCATAGCTTCCCTAAGCTCTAAAAGAAAGTTAGTACCGCCAACATTCTCCGCTGCCTTAGTCATAAAAAGGTGGATAAGAGCTTTTGCTTCATCAGTTTGTTTGTTAAAATTACACATATTTATTCATTCCTTAAGTATATAGAAAGATAATTATATCATCTTTGGCTTTGGTTTAAAGCCTAAAGAAAAGCGACTATTAATTTATCTTAAGCAAAGAATAATCAGAAAACTATTATGATGTCGAAATAAAAAAGACAAGAAAGTCTTATTAAATAAGAGTGAGAATCATTCTTGATATAAAGAGGTAAAGATGAAAGTTTATTTAGACAACAATGCTACTACAATGTGTGACCCATTAGTAGTTAAAGTAATGGAACCATTTTATAGTGAAATTTACGGTAACCCTAATTCATTACATAAGTATGGTACGGCACCACACCCAGCTATTACAAAGGCTATTGACCAAGTTTATACTGCTATCAATGCTAACGATGCTGATGATGTTATTTTTACATCATGTGCTACTGAGTCTAACAACTGGGTACTTCAGTCTGTATGGGTAGATCATATTCTTAATGGTGATAAGAACCATATTGTTACAACAGAAGTAGAACATCCTTCTATTCTTTCTACATGTAAGTTCTTAGAAGACCAAGGTGTTAAAGTAACATATCTTCCTGTAAATGAGCAGGGAGTTGTTGAAGTACATACTGTTAAAAGTTTTATTACAGATAAAACAGCACTTGTTTCTATCATGTGGGCTTCAAACGAAACTGGTATGATTAATCCTATAGAAGAAATTGGTAAGATTTGTAAAGAAAAAGGTATTCTTTTTCATTCAGATGCTGTTCAGGCTGTTGGTAAGATTCCAGTTGACCTACAAGCAATCCATGTTGATTTTATCTCATTTTCTGCACACAAATTTCACGGACCAAAAGGTATAGGAGCTCTTTATATTAAGAACTCTCAAGCACTTTCTCCTTTGTTACATGGTGGAGAGCATATGGGTGGACGTCGTTCAGGTACTTTAAATGTTCCATTTATCGTTGGAATGGGTGAAGCTATGGAGCTTGCAACTAAAAATATTCAAGCAACAATGTCAAAAATTAGAGCTAAGCGTGACCGTTTAGAAGATGCTATCTCTGAACTTCATGACACTTTTGTTGTTGGTGAGAGAAATAACCGTACACCAAACACTATCCTTATATCTATTAAGGGTGTTGAGGGTGAAGGTATGCTTTGGGACTTAAATAATGGTCAAATTGGTGCATCAACTGGTTCAGCTTGTGCATCAGCAGATCTTGAAGCAAACACAGTTATGCTTGCAATCGGTGCTGATAATGAGCTTGCTCACACAGGTATCCGTTTAAGTCTTTCAAGATTTACAACAGACGAAGAGATTGAGTATACTATCAACCACTTCAAAGAAGCAGTTGCTCGCTTACGTATGATTTCATCATCATTCGCAAAACAAGCACCAACTAAAGGTGGAGAAGTTCAAGAATGCGAACTTCACCATCACTAGATAGAACATTTAATAAATAAAAATAATACATTAAAAAAAGGAAAATATTATGGCAAAAGCAGACGTATTAGGCGAATCTTTATGGGACGCATATTCTAATAAAGTAACAACATTAATGAATAATCCTCAACACCAAGGAGAAATCTTTGACGCTGAGGCTGAAGCACGTGGTAACAAACTAATTGTTGCTGATTTTGGTGCAGAATCTTGTGGAGATGCAGTTCGTCTTTACTGGGAAATCGATCCTAAAAATGATGAAATTGTAAACTCTAAATTTAAATCTTTTGGTTGTGGTACAGCTATCGCATCTTCAGATGTTATGACTGAACTTTGTATCGGTAAAACAGTTCAAGAAGCTGTAAAAATTACAAATATTGACGTTGAGCTTGCTCTTCGTGATGATCCTGAGACTCCTGCAGTTCCACCTCAAAAAATGCACTGTTCAGTTATGGCTTATGATGTTATCAAAAAAGCTGCTGGACTTTACATGGGTGTTGATGCTGAAAGTTTTGAAGAAGAGATCATTGTTTGTGAGTGTGCTCGTGTTTCACTTGGTACACTTCAAGAAGTTATCAAACTAAATGACCTTAAAACATGTTCAGAAGTTACAGATTACACTAAAGCTGGTGGCTTTTGTAAGTCTTGTATCAAGCCTGGTGGACATGAAGCTCGTGAGTGGTACTTAGAAGATATTTTAACTGACACTCGTAAAGAGATGGATACAGCGACAATGAAAGCTGCTGCTGATGCTATGGCTGCTGGTGGTGGTAACTTTGAAGAGATGACTTTAGTACAACAGATCAAAGCTGTTGATGCTGTTATCGATGATAGTGTACGTCAGTTCCTAATCCAGGATGGTGGTGATGTTGAAATTATTGACATTAAGAAAAATGATAGAGGTATTGATATTTACATTAGATACCTTGGTGCATGTGGTAGTTGTGATTCAAGCTCAACAGGTACACTTTATGCGATTGAGTCAACACTTCAAGAGAAGCTTTCTGACAAGATCAAAGTTTTACCTATCTAATTTAAACTGAGTTTTTGTAAATCATTTTCTATGGTTTACAAAACTTGCAAACAGTTTTACAAAAGCTGTTTCACTAGAGTATTCCACCTCTTTTACAAAATTCCCACTCTTCCATGAGGCTACTGCTTCTTTTATTTTTTGATGTACAATAGTATGATGTTCCCCCTAGAGAGTTAATAGTTACTCTAATGTGCTACTTCTCCTACCAATTTCATTTGAATAAAAGCCTGAGTATTTTCAGCATTAGCATCTGCTGCATTTGCTAGAGACTCTTTTCTAAAAGTTTTTGTTTGATACTTTCGGACTCTATCTCAAATGTATTGTTCTTATCCTGGAGATTAGCTATCTCTTGTTTATATATTTTGGATTTACTAAATAAACCAATAATCTAATTTGAGATTTTATTATATATACATGCATATAAAAGTACTCTAGAAAATTGGCTAGTTAGTGCATAAGTATGGATGCCTATGTCATAAAGTCACAGTCAAATATTATGATAAAATAAGAGTATGAATGAAGAACAATACTCTAGAATTACTGATGCACTAGTTGAAACAGGTTATATTGTCATGGAGCATGCTTTTTGTAGTGAACTTATAGATAAACTATATAAAGTCTCGCAAGATGAAAGTAAGTATAAACAAGCTGGGATATCAAGTACTAAAGAGACTCATATTGACAATACTAAACGTAGTGATAAAACACAGTGGTTAGATGAAGACAGTGGTGCTTTGAGTGAGTACCTTGCTTTTGCTGAGGGTCTAAGGGAGTACTTAAACCGTTCTTTGTATCTTGGACTTACTTATTATGAATCACACTTTTCTATTTACGATAAGGGTGCATATTATGAGAAGCACTTAGATGCATTTAAGGGAAGCTCAAACCGTGTTGTAACTACACTACTGTACCTTAATGAAGACTGGAATGAAATAGATGAGGGGCAACTTGTTTTGTATGATGAAAATGATAAGGAAATACACCGAGTATTACCAACAGGAAATACCTTATTAGTTTTTCTTAGTGATAAGTTTCCTCATGAAGTTCTAAAAACAAAGAAAAAACGTCACTCCGTCGCTGGGTGGTTTAGAGTGGATAAAAGGTAAATAAGATGAACTATATGCAACTTGGTGGGACACTGTTTATACCTGCTTCACATAAAAGGCTGCAAGAGATAGTATGTGAAAATAGATACCCAGGCCTCAAAAGTTTAGTTATAGACTTTGAAGATGGTTTGGAGTATAGTGACTTTGATTTTGCAATGAAAAACATAAATAATATTTTAGAAAATATCACAAATAAGTCAATACTCGTTTTTATAAGAGCTAAAAATACACAGCACCTATCAGAGCTTTTAAGGCTTAGTCATATTCATAATCTCACAGGTTTTGTGTTAGCAAAGTTTTCTCTACAAAATGCAGAGATTTATCTGAAGTTACTAAGTGCTACAAACCATATAATAATGCCTAGTATAGAGGGAAAAGAGCTTTTTAATCATCAAAAACTAAATGTTTTAAAAGAGATTATATTAACTAACAAAGACAAGGTTTTGTTAGTGCGTTTTGGGCTTGAAGATATGCTTAGACAACTCAGGATGAGAAGAACATGTGATGAGTCCATCTTTGATTTAAGTGCACCTTCAAGTGTACTTGGAAATTTTATAGCAATTTTTAAAAGTGCTGGTTTGGCTGTGAGTGGTGGTGTTTATCCTTGTTACAGAGATAAAAAGGGTTTTATAAAAGATGTACAAAGAGATCTTAGAGAAGGACTCTTTAGTAAAACTATCATTCATCCAAGCCAGATAGTAGATACAAATGAAGTCTATAAGGTAAACAAAAAAGAGTACGAGGAAGCCCTTGAAATACTTAAAACAAATAAAAAAATTTTTGCTTTAAATAAAAAAATGGTAGAGAGTTTAACTATGAGTTCTTATTCACACCTTTTAATAATGAGAGAAAAAATATATGGAATAAGAGATGAGCAAAATATTTGAGTGTCAGTTTTGGCACTTGTTTGTATTAGTGTTGAGTGTAGCTGCCTTCATCTTTTTAAGTAGATAGGTAGAATCTTTAAGTGAGGATTACTCTGTGGTATAAGTACACTAATGTGGGTAGCATTAGCTCTCTTTGTTCCAATAGCCCATCAGTTATATGTAGCGATAGTCTGGTGTTTAGACTTTTACAAATTTTTTTTAGTTCTCGTTATGCTTGGAGAAAATATTTTTTAGTTTATAGGGTTGGTTTTTCGGCTCTTTTTAATGATCTCTCCATCTGGGTACATTACTACATAATGGAAAAATGGAATATGAAAGAGATATCTGGCTCTGCGCCATAATGCTTAAAGCTAAGAAAATGTATAATTCTACTAATAAATTAAGAGGGTAAGTATGCAAATATCGGGTTTTAATAATCTTAAAAAAGCACTCAGTTTTAGTTTTTATGACTTTGTAATAGCTACAAACGAGCAGGACAAGCTCTCATACATAGAGTATATAAATTCTCACTACTCAGCACAGATGATATCAGAGCTTTTACAAAAGATAGTGGATATTATAGAGGCAGAGGTTTTACATGTTTCACTACAAGACTATGAGCCTTATGGTGCTAGCTCTATGATACTTTTGGGTGACATCAAAGGCTTAGGAGTAGATATGCACCTGGATAAGAGTCATATTACTGCTCACACATATCCTGACTTTGATAATGAAAATGGAATCCTCTCTTTTCGTGTAGATATAGAACTTTCAACATGTGGAGAGATAACACCACTCTCTTCACTCAACACTATTTTTGACTTTTTTGATACTGACCTAGTAACCATAGACTATATGGTGCGTGGATTTACTCGTAACCAAGAGGGGCAACATATCTACATGGACCACACTGTAAACTCCATACAAGAGTATATAAATGAAAACATACTAAAGAGTTACAAAACAAAAGACTTGATACTTCAAAACGATAATATTTGGCAGTTGAAATTACTTCGAACTGATATGAAAACTGATGAGTACTTCTCTCCAAATACTTCACTTCAAGAGAAAGAAAAAACTACTTATATGAAAGAGTTAAATGCAGAGATGTTGAGTATATTTAACGGATGGAGAACACCATGATAGACTTTGATACACAGCATGTTCTTCACCCTTATGCCCCTTCAGTTCCTACTTTAGATATGCAACTCGTTACATCAGCCTCGGGAGTTTACTTAGAACTACAAAATGGTGAAAAAATTATAGATGGCATGAGCTCGTGGTGGTCTGTCATTCATGGGTATAATGTTCCTGAGTTAAATAAAGCAGCATCAGAACAACTCTCTAAAATGAGTCATGTTATGTTTGGTGGACTAACACATGAGCCTGCAATTAAACTTGCACAAACGCTTCTTAGTATTACAGATGACAACTTAGAGCATGTCTTTTTTAGTGATAGTGGAAGTGTAAGTGTAGAAGTGGCTTTAAAGATGGCATTTCAGTATTGGAACTCTCAAGGAAACAAAAGTAAAACAAAAATCCTTGCATTTTCCAAGGGTTATCACGGAGATACTTTTGGTGCTATGAGTGTTTGTGACCCTATAACAGGAATGCACTCTGCATTTGAAGGTGTACTTCATAAAAATATCTTCGCAGAAGCTCCTATGTGTATGTTTGGAGATGAGTGGGATGAAAAATATATACAAGACTTCAAAGAAAAACTGCAAGAAAACAACAAAAAAATAGCTGCTGTGATACTAGAACCAATAGTTCAAGGAGCAGGGGGAATGAGAATTTATTCTCCGATGCTTCTAAAACGAGTAAGAGAACTTTGCAGTGAGTTTGATGTTCTTTTGATTTTAGATGAGATAGCAACTGGTTTTGGACGAACAGGAAAGCTTTTTGCATATGAATATGCTGAGGTTAGTCCTGATATCCTTTGTGTTGGTAAGGCTCTAACCGGTGGTTATATGTCACTTGCAGCCACTCTTGTCAGTAAAAAAGTTATGCTAGGTGTTGAAACAGGTGGTAATGTACTTATGCATGGACCAACTTTCATGGCAAACCCTTTAGCATGTGCAGTTGCAAATGCAAGTTTGGAGCTCTTACTAAACTCAGACTGGAAGAAAAAAGTAGACAGTATCGAGACACAGTTAAGGACAGAACTGATAAAGTGCGAAGAGTTAGAACTCGTAAAAGAAGTTCGTATACTTGGAGCTATCGGTGTATTAGAGTTAAAAGAAGATGTGGACCTAGATTGGATGACACCTGAGTTTATCAAACACGGTGTTTGGCTGAGACCTTTTAATAGACTTGTTTATATTATGCCTCCTTTTGTAATTAACAAAAAAGAGTTAGGTACTTTGATTTCTGCTATTTATGAGGTAGTGAAGGCTTATAGCATTCACAAACAGAAGTAAACTGAGTATTTATTCGTTCCAAAGAATTTTATGCATATTCTTTTTATCGTTAGTTGTTTTAAAGTTACTCTGATGCTCTTTTAACATCTCTAGTGCTGAGGTTAAGTCAGGATAGATATGGTTTGTTGGAACAAGCAATGGAATTACTTTAATATTCTCAAGCATTTTCCTTGGCTGTGCTGTTATACCGGTGATAAGAACTGTGATATTTTGAGAGTTTAACTCATTTATAGCATCATCAAGAACATACATTCCACTCTGGTCTATACTTGGAACATTATACATTCTAAAGATAACGACACTCACCTCAGGTAACTCTTTCATCATCTGTTTAAAATGTGCAGTAAATCCAAAAAAGATAGGACCATTAAAGTGTTGGATATAAACTTGCTCTTCAATAGCACTATAAGATTCTCTCTCTTCTGATGATGGTGGAAAAATATCATGAAAATCTTTGAGTGTTTTTGAAATTGACTTGTGCTCTCCCATATCTCCCATCTGTTTCATAAAGAGTATAGATGCTAAAACCATGCCGATCCCAACCGCTTGGAGGAGGTCAACAAAGACAGTAAAAAGTAGAACTATTATCATAATAACAGCATCTGCTCGTGGTACTTCTTTTAGGTGTTTTAAACCCTTGTAATCAATGATACCAATACCTACAGTAATAAGAATTCCCGCTAGAACAGGAAGAGGAATAAGTTTAGCATACACACCCGCACCTAAGAGGATAACGATAAGAACTACTGCATGAATAATACCAGAGAGATTTGTTTTTCCCCCTGCATTTATATTTACTACAGTTCTCATGGTCGCTCCCGCACCGGGAAGACCACCTATGAGACCAGCGAACATATTTCCTATACCTTGACCGATGAGCTCTCGGTTTGAGTTGTGCTGTGTTTTTGTCATGTTGTCCGCTACAACAGAAGTAAGCAGTGAATCGATAGAACCAAGTGCAGCTAGTGTGATAGCTGGGATTAGGATAAGCATTGGATTATGCAAGTCAAGTGAAAGAAGAGTGTTTATATGAACCTCAGGAAAGCCTTCTGGAATATCTCCAATGATAGATACATTTAAACCCATAAAAGTAGAAAGTATTGTTAAACTGATAAGTGCAATTAGTGTGGCAGGGACTCTTTTAGTAAGTTTAGGAAAAAGATAGATTATGCTAATAGTAGCACTTGCTAAAAGGAGTGCTTGTATATTTATTTCTCTACCTATGTCACCGAGTGAAGAGATAATTTCTAGGATACTAGGAGGAGAAACTAGTCCAAAAAAAGGAAATATCTGCATGATAATAATGATAGAACCGATACCACTCATAAAACCTGAAACAACAGGATAAGGAATGTATCTTATGTACTGACCAATCTTAAAAACACCAAGTAAAATCTGAAAAATACCCGCTAAAACGAAAGTTGCAACAATAGTTCCAATGGCTTTGTCAAGAGAGCCATAAAAGGCTATCTCTGCGGCGATGATAACTGAAGCTACAACAGCTAAAGGACCAGTTGGCCCACTTATCTGTGTTTGTGTTCCACCAAAAAGGGCAGCAAAAAAACCAACTGCTATAGCCCCATAAAGCCCAGCAATAGCTCCCATTCCTGACTGTACACCAAAGGCAAGTGCTAGAGGAAGTGCCACAATAGCTGCGGTTACCCCTCCAAATATGTCTCCAGATAAGTGTTTTGTAGAGAATAACATTAATATTTCCTTATTGATGGCGGAATTATAACAGAACTTGTATTATATAAAGTACAATAGTTAAGGAATACTAGTTAAAAATGGGTTTTACTAAAGCTGATAATTTTTTCCTTATACTTTTAAATAAACAAGCTTCAAAAGCATAGTATTTCAGAACTTCGATATATTATAAGAGGTATATTAGATTAGAAAAAGGTATATAATATGAAATTATGTACTAAAATTCCTCTTATTCAGTACATACCTAACATTACATACTAACATCTTCTTAAAGATATAAGCCACAATAGTATATAATATTATCAAATGACATAGGGATGAAAATGATAAACTATACAGAGAAGGAAAATGTATCTGATAGTGTTGCTAGAGCAGTTGAAAACATTATAGCCAAAGGGAAAACTCCTTTTCAAGAGTACCTATTTTTTGAGTCCAAAATGCATGGTGTATGTATTAGCCTTGATGGAGATATTCAGTCTTGTGAGTCTGATGAGGGTATGTACCATGAAGCTTTAGTGCATCCTGCTATGCTGGCACACCCAAATCCTAAAACGGTACTTATCATGGGTGGTGGCGAAGGGGCTACTGCTAGGGAAATTCTCGCACATAAGTCTGTTACAAAAGTTGTGATGGTTGACATAGATAAAGAGTTTGTGGAGCTTTGTAAAAAACATATACCTTCTTGGGGTGAGTCTGCATTTTCTGACTCGAGGTTAGAAGTTTTATATATGGATATTAATGAGTACCTTGCATCTTGTACTCAAATGTTTGACATAGTTATAGGCGATTTGATAGATGTACATGACTGGAATTCTTCTGCTGGGTTTCTTTATGGAGAAGGCTTATACAAGACTATAAAACCACTACTGAATCCAAATGCCATCATCGCTACACAAGGTGGTGCTTTAGACACTCAAGAGTCTACCAATCATAAACACATACGAGAGATGATGGGTCGTGTTTTTACTGATGTGAGATCTTATGGTGTTATTGTGCCTTCGTTTTATCATCTTTGGGGTTTTGTGATGGCTAGTGATGACTTGAGTATAGTTGATACAAACCTACAAGAGAAGTTTGTAACTAGTGCTAAAGGGATTACTTTGGATGCACTTGGTGTTGAGAGTTTAGTGGCTGCGTTTACTCTGCCAAAATTGATAAAAAATAACATAGGAATATAGTTTGAAAAATGAATATAATATAGAGTACCAAGAACTTCCAAGTGTTAAGATTAGGGATGCAGATGTCGTTATAAACAGAGTCTGTTGGGGTGGTAGTGTTAGCGGAAAAGTAGGTACAGAAGATGCACCCGATGCTATATTGATAGAAACAGAACAGATGGAATACTATGATGAGGATTTAGAGTATTCGCCTATGAAGTATATGCAAGTTCATGTGTGCGAGAGTATTTATGAATTTGAGAAAATAAAAACTTCTTTTAGTGGTCGAAGTAGTGAGAAAAACCAGCTACTTATCTCGCTTGGAGGTGACCACTCTATAACACCACAACTAACGTTAGCATTATTAAAAAAGCCTGCGACTATCCTTTTCTTGGATGCACATGCTGATCTTCGCCGTAGTTACTTAGGTGACACAAACTCTCATGCTACACCAGCATTTCAGCTCTTAAAACAGGGGCATAAGTTAGTGATGGTTGGAATTCGTTCTATGTTTGAGACTGAAGCACTGCGAATAAAAGAGGACAAAAACATACACTGTTTTATGGATAGAGCACTTCGCAGGGAGAAGGTAAGAAAAGAACTTTTACAAACTGTATCTGAGTTAGAAGGTGATGTTTATCTAAGCATAGATATGGATGTTTTTGATCCTGCTTGTGTTCCAGGTGTTGGAACACCACAAGCGGGTGGGATTGATTACTACTTTGCAACTGACATTTTAGAAGCACTTTTTTTAGACTCAAATGCAGTTATCAAGGGAGTAGATATGGTAGAACTCATCCCAGAAGACTCAAAGGTATCACAACTATTTGCAGCTAAACTTCTACAAAAAATCATCTCTTACTGGGGGAGATCCCAGGGTGTCCAAAATCGTGAGCAAACTGGTGGACAGATGCAAGTAAAGTATGAGTAAAAGGATGCTACTTTGCCAAATTTAATGAAGATAAAAGCCTTAACAAAAGAGCATTTAGATGCTATGGGATATACTTGGCATAATGATGAAGATGGTGAGTATATCGTTAAAGATAAGTTTTTACTCATATCTGAGGATGAAGCACAGGCATACGAAAATGCTGGAAATCAACTTTATGAGATGTATGAGGCAGGGGCCACATATGTCATAAAAAACAATCTTTTTGAGGCTCTTGACATACCAAAGGCTCTGATAAATCAGATAAAGTATAGTTTTGAGTATGAGAGAGATATGCACCTTTATGGTCGCTTTGATTTAAGTGGTGGTGTTGATTCTAAAGATATTAAACTCATAGAGTTTAATGCAGATACACCAACACTTTTACTTGAGAGTGTTGCTATTCAAGAAATGATGTTATGTTTTAATGAAGGGCTGAGTCTTAGACAATTTAACAATATTTATACAGCAATTTCGAAGAAATTTGTACAAATCAGTGAGAAAAAAAAAGGCTTATACTCTAAGTTTCTCTTCTCTAGTGTTGAGGGCATAGAAGAAGAACTCGTTACAGTAAAACTCTTAGAAGATATGGCAAAGTCTCAACACCTTGTCACTTCATTTAAGTATCTTGAGGAGTGTGAAGAGAAGATGCCTTATGACTTTTGGTTTAAACTCTATCCATGGGAAGACATGCCTAACTTTTCAGGCACAAAAGCAAGTACGATGATTAACCCTGCTTATACACTTTTGTACCAGTCAAAGGGAATGTTAGCCATACTATATAAACTGTTTCCTGATTCACCGTATCTTTTAAAAACATCCTTTGAACCTATACAAGAGAAGTATGTTAAAAAAACAATGTTTGGTAGAGAAGGGGCAAATATAGACATCGTTGAAAACGGGGAACTTATACTTCAGACTGATGGAATATATGGGGAGTACAAGTCAGTTTATCAAGAGTATGTAGATTTTGTTAGAGATGAAGAGGGTAGGTACTATCAAGCAGGTGTTTTTTATAGTGGTGGTGCTTGTGGAGTGAGCTTTCGTAGAGGGCTTGAAATACTAGATGACATGAGCGAGTTTATAGGGCATGCTATCAAGGCTGAATAAATCCAAGGAGTCAGTGATGGAGAGATAAACCATTACTATAAGGGTTGGGGTGTTTACTTTAGAGAATATGACGGGTATGTCTTAGAAACAATAACACAAGGTTATGTTTTAGACTCAGTATCTAAACATGTTTATTCTTTGCTTTACTTCTTTCATCTTCTTGTTCAAAGTTTAGTGTAACAGTAGTCCCAACATCTACTTTAGAGTCTATGTTTATTTTGTACTTGTATTCATGCACTATGCTCTCAACTATGTTTAGTCCAACACCAAAACCACCAGCATAAGAGTTTGCTCTAGTAAAACGAGTAAAAATCTCATCAAGTTTATCTTGGGCTATACCTATGCCTTCGTCTTTAATACTAAAACTATTTTCACTCAAAGTAAGTGTGATTTTTGAGTTTGGTTTAGAGTACTTTATACTATTACTTAAAAGGTTGTTTATAAGCATTTTTGCTTTCGTGGGTGATATCATTAGTGGACAAGGCTCTAGATTTACTACCATTTCTATCTTTTTTCGTTCAAGAAGTTCACTAAAGTAGGCAACTGAAGTATCAACTATAGTATCAAAGTAGAGTAGTTCTGCCTGCTCTTTTTTGTTGTCAAAACTTAAAAAACTAAGTGAAGAGTAAATCTCATAAAGCTGTTTTGTACTTATGCTTATGTTCTTGTTGATTCTTTCATCATAAACTTTTTTACTTTTAAGTCGTGATGTTGACATCATTAGTGCTGTTATGGGAGTATTGAGTTCATGTGTTGTATCTTTTACAAACTGCTCTATCTCTTCCATCTTCTCTTTGATGGGTTTTAAAAACATATAGGACAAAAACACAGAGATGATGATGATAAAGATGGCTGTAAATATCACTGTATAAGCTACCCTGTTTTTAAGGGCAGTTATATTTTTGTTATATTGATTACTTTGCACAACTACATATGCTACGTTTAGATGACCATTAGCTCTATCAGAGAGTAAGGTAAAACTATCATTTGCCATATAAAAATCTCTAGAGAAATCTATCTTATGTTTAAAATTACCCTGCATAATATGTTTCTTATCATCAAGCATCGCTACTTTTGCATGGGGAAAAGACTCTAGTGCATATTGCTTATCCATCATATGTGCTTGAATGATATCTGAGTTTACCTTATCAGCTATTTGTGTCATACGGTAGTAGTTGTTGTTCCTCTCCATTGCAACCTGAGATGTGAAAAACCAGTAAGCTGCAAAAACTAAAAATATAAATGAGCTTATAAGGTACAGTGCTAAAAATGAGTAAAAAGATCTTTTTGTGATTTTATTCATAAATATATCCCTCTCCTCTTACCGTCAGAATTCTCTCTTTTCCTATGATGTCACGTATAGTTCTAATGTGTGAACGTAGAGTTGCATCACTTGGCAGCGAGTCATAGCCCCATACATTTTGAGTTAACTCTTCACTTGTTATAAGCCTTTTATCATTGTTTAAAAAGTATTCTAAAAGTTTAGAGTCTTTAGCTCCTAAAGATATAGTCTCGCCACCCTCATAAATTTCATTTTTAAGTGAACAAAAACTCATTTTTTTAGAGATTTGTATCTCCTCGTTTATATCAATGTTAAAAAGTCTTTTAGTATTTTCAATTCGGGCATGTAACTCTTCAAGTTCAAAAGGTTTTTTGATATAGTCGTGTGCACTAAGATCAAAAGCACGTTGGAGATAAGCTGTATCTGTGTAGGCTGTTATAAAGATAGTGGGAGTTGTATCACTGTATGAACGTAACTCTTCGAGTAAATCTAGACCATTTTTACCAGTTACATTGATGTCAAATATAAATAAGTGATATTTCTTAGATGCGAGGAGTTTATGCACCTCTTCTGAGTTAAAAGCATAATCAACATTAAAACTCTCACGAAGATAATCTAATAAAATATCTGAGAGCACGGCATCATCTTCCATAAGAAGTATATTCATCCATTCGCCTTTAAGTAATATTAGCATATTTAAAACAACTTGGATTAAAAGAACTACAATTAGATACAATATGAAAGAATAAAACGAGGAAAAATTTCTTCTTCATGATATTATTTTTTTATTTTAGACACTGTCCCACTCAATGATAGAGAAGATAAAAGCCCAAGGAATTACAGTCCATGCATAAAGTAAATAATTTTGAAAAGCCAGAACCCCTTTGCTTATAAAGATAGAAAATATAAATATACCGGACTTAGAGATTTACTCCTCACTACGAGAGTCAGCATTTAGAGAAGATGGTAGTTTTATAGCTGACTCACCAAAGGTTGTAAACCTTGTTTTAGAATCAGGTGTCGAGATAAAAAGTATCTTAGCTACACAAGAATACTATGATGAATTTTCTCTTCTACTTAAAGATAAAAATATCCCTAAAAAATACCTCACTACAAAAGACGAGATGAAAAAAATAGTAGGGCATAAGATACATCACAACTGTATGATGCATGGAATCCGTCCTAGAGATATAACTATCGAAGATTTAAGTGATGAAGTTTTACTGCTTGATGGTATAACTTCGGCTGAAAATGTTGGCTCTATTGTAAGAAGTTGTGCTGCTCTTGGTGTCAACTCCCTTGTTATCGCAAATGAAACACCTCACCCTTTTAACCGTCGTGCTCTTCGTGTCTCTATGGGGTACTCGACACTTATTAAAACACATATGCATAAAGATATCAAAAAAAGCATACAAGAGTTTCAAGTCAAGGGTTATAGAGTTTTTGCAGCAGAAGTAGCAGAGAATGCAACACCACTTTCCCTTGTTAAAACACCAGGTAAATGGGTACTAGTGATGGGGCATGAAGGGCGAGGAATAGCAGATGATATTCTCTCACTTTGTGATGAAATAGTAAGTATAGAAATGCAAGCGGGTGTCAAAAGTTTTAATGTTGGAGTGGCTGCTTCACTAATGATGTACAAATTTATGAACTAAGTGCTATAATTCTAATAAAGATACTATTATGAACTTCTCTTCACTTTCACTCTCCCCAGAAATGCTTACAACACTTGACTCTCTTGGATATAAAAATGCTACGGCAATTCAAGAACAAACTCTTCCTCTTATTTTAGAGGGAAAAGATGTTATTGCTGAAGCAAAAACAGGAAGTGGAAAGACTGCTGCGTTTGGTATTGGGCTACTCGAAAAACTTGATGTAAAAAGATTTCGTGTGCAGTCACTTATTATGTGTCCTACTCGTGAACTTGCTGATCAAGTGGCAAAAGAGCTTCGCCGTATCGCTAGGTTTAAACATAACATCAAGATTTTGATGCTTACTGGTGGTGAGAGTTTTGGTCGTCAGTTAGGTTCTCTTGAGCATCAAGCACATATCATCGTAGGTACTCCTGGACGTGTTTTAAAACACTTGAACAAAGAGAGTTTAGAACTCTCAAACCTTACAACATTAGTACTTGATGAAGCCGATAGAATGTTAGATATGGGTTTTTTAGAAGAGGTAGAGTCTGTGATGGCTTTTACCCCAAAAGAGAAACAGACACTTCTTTTTTCAGCTACTTATGATGCAGAGATTTTAAATATCTCAAAGCGTATTCAAAATGATGCAGTGAGTGTTAAAACAACTTCGGTTGAAGTAGCTAACAAAATAACAGAAGAGTTTTACGGGACAAGTTCTAAAGAAGATACATTTGTAAAAATTCTCTCTCAATATACTCCTGATAATGTTATTGTTTTTACAAACACAAAAGCAGAAGCACGAGACTTAGCTGAGAACTTACAAAAAAGGAAGATAGATGCACTGGCTATTCACGGAGACTTAGAGCAGTACGAAAGAAATGATGTTTTAGTACAGTTCGCAAACAAGTCTTGCCCTATTTTAGTAGCAACTGATGTAGCCGCTCGTGGACTTGATATAAAAGAGCTTTCTATGGTTGTCAACTACGACATTCCTTTTGGTCGTGAGACTTATACTCACCGTATTGGTAGAACGGGTCGTGCTGGGGCGGAAGGGATAGCGATCACTCTTTATACACCCTATGAAGCTGAAAAAGCAGATGAGTATAAAGATGGTCAACGTGCATTTTTAGATGATACTGACCTCAAAGGAAGTACAAATTTTCAACTCAAACCGAAGTTTGTTACACTTGTAATTGAGGGTGGGAAAAAAGATAAACTGCGTGCAGGTGATTTACTTGGTGCTCTTACCGGTGATGCTGGTTTAAATAGTAGTAGTATTGGTAAAATTGACATCTATGATAGACAGGCTTATGTAGCTATTGAGACACGTTTTATTGATGAGGCTGAGAAAGCTCTCAAAAACGGAAAAATCAAAGGAAAAAAATTCAGTGTTTGGACTTTATAAGTATTTATTATTTTTAATGATAGTTTTGTCTTTAAATGCAGGAACAAAAGAGATGAGTATATATGATTTTAATGTAAAAAATATCGATGGTAAAAGTATCTCTATGAGTGAGTATAAAGGTAAGGTACTTCTTATCGTAAATGTAGCTAGTAAGTGTGGATTTACACCTCAGTATGAGGGTCTAGAAAAACTTCACGATACATATCAAAATGAAGGTTTTATGGTTTTAGGTTTTCCATCAAACCAGTTCATGTCTCAAGAACCAGGAACAAACCAAGAGATAAAATTCTTTTGTCAAAAAACATATGAAGTTGAGTTTGATATGTTCGCTAAAGTTGATGTAAACGGAGAGAATACTGCACCACTTTACAAGTTCTTAAAAAAAGAGCAGGGTGGTTTTATGTGGATGGATGCCATTAAGTGGAACTTCACTAAGTTTCTTGTCGATAGAGAAGGAAATGTTATTAAACGCTACGGCTCGGCAACTAAACCCGCAGAGATAAGTGAAGATATACAAAAACTTTTAAAATAATGAAACTAAAGTATTTAAACCACTACCCAGAGCAGACTCAAATGCAGGTTGTAAAACTTATAGAGTCTGGAAATTTAGCAAAACATCTTCTAAAAAAGTACCCAAAACCACATGCTATGAAAAATGATAAAAGTCTTTTTAATTATGTCATAGATATAAAAAATGAGTATATAAAAAAGTCGCCACCACTTTCTAAAACACACTATGATGGAAAGATAAATGTCATTCACAATGCCTTAGGTACACATCACTTTATCTCTCGTGTTCAAGGTAATAAACTCAAAGCAAAAAATGAGATAAAAATAGCTTCTATGTTTAAGTTAGTTCCAGAACCTTTTTTAGAGATGATAGTTGTGCATGAGCTTGCACATTTTAAAGAAAAAGAGCATAACAAAGCTTTTTATAAACTCTGTGAGTATATGCAGCCAAACTACCACCAAGTAGAGTTTGACCTGCGTTTATACTTGACTCATGTAGATTTATATGGAAAAATGAAAGAGTGGATTTAGGGTTTAGTCTCAATATCTACTAGTTCAACTCTCTCACAATCTTTTTTGATGAGTTGTTTGTTTAAAGCATCTTCTTCTGTAAGATCTAAAATATCGGCAAAATCATCTTTTAATGATTTTAGCTATTTTCTCATTTGTGAGTAAGTCATTTAAAGAGAGCTCCTTGCTTAAGTCCGCTTTGCATAAAATTTTATAAGTTACCAAAATAGTCCCTTTCATAATAGTCCTTGATAGTTTGTTGATGGGGAATTTTACTATCATTTTTACCACCTATATATGACTCTTTACAAAATGATATATTTAGTATTGATTATGAGGGTAAAGTCTATAGAGTTGGAAATAGATATGGAATATATAAAAGTGAAGACCTCAAAGACTGGAACTTAGAAAACAGAGGACTCGCTTATAAAATGATACGAAAAGGGAAGACCTTATACATCAGTGGTATGGGTGCACCAAATAGAGCTTTTAAAGATGAGTCATACACACTTCTAGCACATACACCACATATGTTTCGGGATGTTAGTGTAGTAGATGAAAAAATAGAGTATTTCTCTACAATGTATAATTCATTAGCATTACCAAAACTAAGTGACATTACACTGTATTCTCTTTTGTTAGCACTGCATGAGGGTAGTTTTTTAGTGAGTGGTGGGTGTGGGTAAATGACTATGCCGCATTTGCACTGTTGACATTAACTGTGACAGGGACTATTAGGTGGTATAGAAAAAAGAAACCTTGAAGAGGTCTTCTTTAATCCATCCACTTTCTTGGGTCGTACCCATCAGTTGGTCTTATGATCTCTTTTTTCTGTAAAGTTTTTTTCATTAAAGAGTTTTCTTCTTGTGTGAAACCAAATTTTGTATAAAATTTTATGAGTTGCTCGTTGGCATATGTTTGGGCAATCATTACTTCTGATACAGCTGAAATCTCAACTAAAAACTGCTCCATCATAGCTGTAGCTATCCCTTTACTTCTATACTCTGGTAAAACTGCTAGACTAAGTTGTGGAGTATTACCCTCTAACTCTCTAGTCCAAATAGCACCGACTATAGTGCCATCAACAAGAGCATATAGTCCTAAATCCTTAGGTGTTAAACCATAAAAATCATAATATATGTTTAGATTTGGGGCATCTTTATGAGCATATTTTGTCATATCTTTTGTGATTTTATTCTCGCTAGAGCGAAGGAAATAGAGGGTAGGTGTCATATGTACTCTTTTTAACGAAGTATACTATGAAAATGGCTATTTGTCTTTTAATCATGATTTGTGTAATACTATTCTATAGATATTTTTTAGAAGGAGGATATTGTGCAAGTAGCTCAGTATACATTCCAGTCACCTTCACCAAGTAAGGTTCAAGTTGGAAGACTTAATTCTTCTTCGGTTAAAGAAGATCAAACATTATCTTCTTCTGTGACAAACCCAATTCTGGCAGAGGCTTAAAGATTTGAAGCAACTCAAGTACAGGAAGTAAAACCATCAGTCACTGTTAATAGCATTGATGTTTATGCTTAAGAGTTAGAGAGTTTACTTTTTAACTCCGTAAGTATCCACGGCCATTCCCCAAATCCACTATCAGCATTTATATGTCCAGCATTCTCTAAGATTTTTAGTTCTACACCTAAGCCTTTTTGTAACTCCTGCAGTCCTTCTATATGCATATATGGATCATTAGTTGAACCGATGAGAAGAACTTCTTTAGCAAAGAGATTTTTTGGTGTTTTTTGAGGAAAAAACTCTTTGATTTCTTTAACTTGGCAGCTCATGCTTGGAGGTGCTACAAGGTAGAGTCTTTCGATTATTTTAAGTGTACCCGTATTACATAAGTGAAACCAAAGTGTATTTGCTAGTGAATGACAGATGACTATATCTGGTTTGAAATCTCTCAAAGCCTCTTCTAACTCGTCTTTCCATACATCAAGTTTTGGTGTATCAAAGTTTGAAAAACGCAGGAAGTTTACACAGCCATACTCTTTGATTAGTTCACTCGCTAACCATGACTGCCAATGTGGATAATCACTTCCACCCCAACCATGAAGTAAGAGAACTTTTTTATTCATTACTCGACTATTTTTTTGAAGTTTTTTAGCGTGATAAGTCTGAGTTTATCACTTTTTAGTTCTTTTAACTCTTTAGAAAAACCATTTTTTGAGACTATCACTAAAATGTCTGGAGTTATACCGGCAGCTTCGCATGTCTCTTGAAGTTTTGTAAGTTCACTTTTTTTAATTTTGGCATTTGAGTATCTACATACACCTGCAATTATCTGTTTAGATGTCGTTTTTGCATAGATATCAAGCTCAATGCCATCTTCAAGGAAAGGACGAATCTCTTTAATCCTGTCTTCTTTGAAGTTGAGCTTTATAAGCTCATATGAGAGTTGTACAAAAGTGAGTTGAATAAAATCACTTCCGCGTTTTTCATATCTTAGTTGAAGCTCTTCATAGTCGCCATCTCGGATACCTTTAAAAATGGGAGAAACAAAAGAAAACCAAAATCGTAAAAATGGAGAGTTAAAAATAGCTGTCTGTTTGAAAACACGAATAATTTTTGCTTCACTTAACTCAAAAATTGCATTTTCACCAACATCTTTTGAAACACTGGCACGTTTAAACGCAGTCTGCAAACGTGAATCTCCCATGGCTAAACCTGTGAGGATAGAGTGGTGAAGAGGAAGGCCATCTGTTAGTTCTGTGATATCGTTACGGATGTATCTAAAGTCAGGAAGGATGAGATCCTTTATAAGCTCAATTGGCTCTTTTGAAGTATCTAGGGTACCCCAATCTACACCGCCAAATATAGAAAAAAGCTCTATCGCAGTTTCCATATCTTGTGGTTTATGTTCTTTATAAAATGTTCTAAATTGCTCTAATAGAGTATCTTTACTTAGTATGATGGGCAAGCCTTTATTTAAGCAAGAGCTGATTTTATACCCTCTTACCTGTGTATATGACATTATACAATAACTTCATTTCATATGCTTTGTGACTACACAAAGACTACACACTTTTTCTGTAAAATACTTTAAAACAAAAAAAAGGAAAGAAAAATGTCAAAATTAAATCTTACAGCTTTACTTTTAGGAGCAGCATTATTTACAGGTCTTGGTGCAGTTGGTTTAAGTGCCGGAGACAAATGTGGCAATGCTAAAAAAGCTCATACTGAAAAATGTGGCAATGCTAAAAAAGCTCATACTGAAAAATGTGGTGCTGGAAAATGTGGCGATGCTAAAAAAGCTCATACTGAGAAATGTGGTGCTGGAAAATGTGGCGATGCTAAGAAAGCTCCTGCTGCAAAATGTGGTGCAGGCAAGTGTGGTTCAAAATAGTCCTTACAGACTGTATGTAAACTCAAGAACCTTTTCTTGAGTTATATTTTTATTCTCATTTTATCCTCTGTAAAACTTACATCCCCTTTATCGAGTGTCTTAATTTCTAGTAGTAGTAATAATAAGAACTGTTTTATCATGTAAGTCTCTAGATATATTATCTTTGAATGCAATTACACAAACACTGCACACTAAAGAAGTAGAATGTTACAAAGATTAAAGAAGAGGAGTTTATATTATGTGTATTAGCAAACTATATAAAGAGTTTACACGATTGTGTGAGTATACGAAGTCTGCAGGATTACTTTTACTGAGACTAATTTTAGCCTATACTTTTTTTGCACCGGCAATGATGAAGTGGAATGATATCGGTGCAATTACACAATGGTTTGAGCATATGGGAATTCCATTTCCAACTCTAAATGCATATATGGCGACAGGAACAGAAATCTTAGGAGTAGTTCTTTTGACACTAGGACTTTTAACTCGTTTTATCTCTATTCCTCTTATGGTGATTATGTTTGTAGCTATCGCAACTGTTCACGGTGAAAATGGTTTTTCTTTTGTAAATGAGGCAGTCTCTTTTACAGATGCATATGTCAATGGTACACAAATTAGTGGAACAATGATACAACTTCAAAATGGTTACGAACTAGTGTTGTACTACACTTTAATGCTTTTTGTACTCATTGGTAGTGGTGCAGGTAAATTTTCACTAGATAGATTGATATTTGGGGAGAAGAATTAAATAAATAGAAAGAGTTACAACTCTTTCTATTTAGTGGATGTAAATATTAAAATGTATAGCTAACACCAACTTTTAGTGTAGTAGGACTCATCCGAATACCTACTGTATTATCATCGCAGATAAGCTAAGTGTTTTTTATTTATTTATTTATTGGTATTGTAGTACACAATAAATTCACACTGATAGGTTATAATAGTAAAGATAAAAAAGGAGCCTATTATGTGTATGCCTCATGGAGCCAGTGGCTCAAAAAATAATGGTTCTATCAAAAAATCATTTTTTAGTATACTTTTAGACTAATGGATTACCTCAAAAGAAGAGCCTTTTTAAAGGCAGGTTTTCTCTCATCAGCAGTTATCGTGATGAATGGTTGTAGTGTATTTGTTATAACAACTTCTCGTGACACTATTAAAGTCCTCCAAAATGATCTTTTTCCAAAAGCAAAAGAACTTGGTATAAATACAGCTGACTATATAGGGATAGTTCTTAAACATTCGCATATCAGTCAAGAAGATAAAGAGTACCTTAAAAATGGTGTAAAGTGGCTCAATGAGAGTGCTGTAGAGATGTATAAAAAACAGTATACAAAACTTTTAGCCCATGAGCGTCAAGAAGTTTTAAAAAGTTTTGCACAAGAGAGCTGGGGTAGTTCATGGTTAGATACTATTTTACGTTATACCTTTGAGGCAAGTTTTGGTGACCCAATATACGGCTCAAATAATAATAAAGCAGGCTGGAAATGGCTAGAATTTACTGGTGGTGAACCAAGACCAAAAAAGGTGTATTTATAATGTATGATGTCTGTATAATAGGAAGTGGAGCAGGTGGCTCACCCATAGCATATGAGCTTAGTAATGCAGGCTTTAATGTGGTTGTGCTTGAAAAAGGGAAAAACTACAAAGAAGAAGATTTTTCTAAAGATGAGTTAGCAGTTTCACGTAGAGATATGTTTACACCTCCTTTAAAAGAGCAGAAGCATATTATCAATGAGTACTCACAATCTGGAAAATTTGTCCGCTATGACGGAGAAGAATCAGGCTGGAATTTTTGGAATGGTTCTATGGTTGGTGGAAGCTCAAACATTATGAGTGGGTACTTTCATAGAATGAAACCAAAAGACTTTAAACTTTTAAGCTCGTATGGAGAGGTTAAGGGGGCGAATGTAATTGACTGGTGTATCTCTTATGATGAACTTGAACCCTACTATGATAAGGTAGAAAAAGTTGTAGGTGTAAGTGGAAAGATAGTAAAACATAAGTTTGCTGAACCCCGTTCAACACCAGATTTACCTTACCCAATGTTAGAGACAAATGGTGTAACAGATTGGTTTGATAAGGCTTGTAAAGATTTAAAATTCACAGCTATTCCGACTCCTAGGGCTGTCTTGAGTCAAAATGCATTAGGACGTTATGGCTGTTACTATTCGAATTTTTGTGGTAGTTATGGCTGTGCTAGTGGGGCAAAAGGAAGTGCTAGAGCTGCACTCCTGCAAAAGTGTGATGCGGAGATTATTACTGATGCTTTTGTGTATAAACTAGACTCCAAAGATGGCAAAATAACTAGAGCGTATTACTACACAAAACATGGAATCAAGCATATAATAAATGCAAAAATATTTGTACTTTCAGCTCAAGCGATAGAGTCCTCTCGTTTACTTCTTAACTCTAAAAATGAGGAGTTTCCTAATGGAATGGCAAACTCAAGTGGCGAGTTAGGTAAAAACCTTGTTTTCTCAGCAGGTGGAAGTGGAAGTGGTCGTTTTATTTTCGAGGAACTTACTAAGGAACAACAAAAAGCACTTATGCAACCAGGACTCTTTTTTAATAGAAGTCTTCAAGATTGGTATGATTATGATGATGGATGCCGTACATATAAGGGTGGAACTATTGACTTTCTATTTGAGCATCAAAACCTAATAAGTCGAGTAAATCGTGAAATGTATGACGAAGAGGGAAATCTTCTGTGGGGTGAAAAACTAGCAGATAAAATTCATAAAACACTTACTACTTCACGGGTTTTAACATTTGAAGTCTTTAATGATTGGTTACCTACTGATAACTGTAATGTGAGTGTTGATGATGAAGCGAAAGATAAGTGGGGTGTGCCCGTAGGTGTTATAAACCTAAACTCCCATCCTCAAGATTTAGAAGTCGGTGAACACTTAGCAAAAAAGGCTGTGGAAGTTTTAGAAGGAATGGGTGCAGTTGAAATAGACTACTCTATCTCTGCCTCTCCACCACCAAATCTTGTTGCAGGTGGCTGTCGATTTGGTGATAATCCCAAAACTTCAGTTTTAGATAAAAACTGTAAAGCACATGACTTAGAAAATCTCTATGTAACTGATGCTTCTTTTATGCCAACAGGAGGAAGTGTTCCATATACTTGGACTATTTATGCGAATTCTTTTCGTGTGGCGGATGTTATAAAGGACAAATTGAAGGCTAGTAAACACTAAACTTAGTGTAAAATGGTCTGTATAGCTGTATCTATGCTTGCTCGTAGCTTTTGACGGTGTGAGGTAGTTCACTACATCAGCATCAAAATCTTGTAGCAGTTTTTGGACTTGGTCTTTACATCATAAACGAGGTAGTACATCGCCATAACTTTGAGTATATAAAAGGAAAACATATATTTCATATCATTATGTAGTTTAGCTATACTTGCATTTATGATTGAAGACACATTAGTAAACTATCTTATTCTTTTTATTGTACTTGAACTCTATGAGGTTCAGTGGCAAAAAGCAAATACAATAATAGGGATGCTTGCTCGAATGTATTCACATTATACAAAAAATATTTTTGTATTTTTACTCATGCATCCCACTTTTTATTTTGCAATTATGTTGATGATTACAAGCGACTATAACACATATGCTATTGCTCTTTTTCTTATAAAAGGCATAGATATCGCTACAAAAATGATACTGCTTAAAAAAGTGTTTATAGATAAAGAAGTGTCAGAGGAACTTACTTTAGCACTCTTAGCTCCTCTTAATAGGGCAGTAGCATATATAGGACTTTTTGTGTATCCACCCCTTATATATATGGTGTTTAGGGGTGGTTTATAAACCTAAGTCACTAAGACTTGCATAATGCTGTGCCATTAGACCTTTAGGGTTAAACTCCCAGTTTTCATTTGCATAACTTCTGTGCCATTGTTCGTTCGTATCTAACCACTCATATGCAAACTTTACCGTAATGCCATTACCCGTAAATGCCCAAAGTTCTTTCACAAGTTGATACTCAGTCTCTTTTGTAAACGTTTTTTGTAAAAAAGAGACTATTTCATCACGACTTGTTGGTTTATAAATTGTTATACTAATATTCTACAATTGTAGAATGTAAACAAAGGATTAAATTATGAAAAATATAATGACAAAATTAATTTTACTCATCTTAGCTATTTTTGGAGTGCTAATGGGCAGTATCCTTTGGGCTAAAAAACCACTTCCAACAATAGAAGTAACACCGGTGGAAGTGCAAGAGACTATCGTGTTTGCTGCTGGATGTTTTTGGGGTGTTGAGAAACACTTTGATCATTTTGATGGTGTTATAAGTGCTGAGTCTGGTTATGTAGGTGGTAACTATGAAAATCCTACATATGATGATGTTCTTAAGTACCGTAATCTAGGAGCCAACTCAAAGATTGTGAACTATACAGAAGGTGTTAAAGTTATCTACGATACGAGAAGGGTAGATGCCCTAACACTTATAAAATCTTTTTGGGAACTTCATAATGCAACACAAAGAAATGGACAAGGCAACGACATAGGAAACAACTATAGAAGTGCACTCTTTTTTACAAATGAAGCACAAAAAAAAGTAGCCTTTGAGACAAAAAAAGCATATCAAAGATTACTTACAACCGCGGGTTATTCAAAAATAGTCACAGAGATAAAACCCTTAGTAGAGTTCTATAATGCAGAGGGCTATCATCAAGATTATTTAGCAAAAAATCCTTTTGGTTACTGTCCCAATCATGCAACAGGCGTAAAGTTTAAAAAAGAGATGAAAGAAGTTGTTATAGTAAAACCTCTTGGGGGTAAAGAGATTATAGTTATCAGCTCTCCTATCTTCTGCCCTTACTGTGAAAAGTTTGAAGCAGAGGTGAGTGAGAGTTATAAAGGCTCACTCCCAATGAGAACAGTTCTTGCAAGTAGTCTTAAAGGTTTTGATATAGAGACAAAAATCTTTGCAACTCCGACTATACTTTTCATAGAAGAGGCTAAAGAAGTGATAGGCCATGTAGGTTATATGAACAAAGAACTCTTTTATAAAACTTTAGGTGCTTTTAAACTCGGACGTGGCTCACAGGCTTATCAAGTGGCATTTCATGAGGGAACTGATGCACCCGGGTGTAAGCAGTACAAAATCTTTGAAAATACTCCTGATGGTGTTTTTATAGATAAACTGAGTGGAGAGGTTTTATTTGATACAAAAGACCGTTTTCACTCTGGGACTGGATGGTTAAGTTTTTATAAAACTGTTGATGGCGCTGTTATAGAGAGAGAAGATTATAGTTTTGGTATGAAAAGAGTAGCATTAGTATCTAAAACAAGTGGTATCCACTTAGGACATGTATTTCCTAGAGCTGATGGTCGTAGACGATTTTGTATAGATGCAACAGTTTTAGAGTTTGTTCCTCGTGCTGAGGTTAAGTAGAAGGTATATTTACTGAGTCAGAATTTTATTATACATTCTTGTTTGGTGTGATACTTTTGTCATAGAGAGAGCCTGAACAAGAGCTTCAAGTATAGGCTCTTGTAGTGTTGAGAGCATATAGATAGAAGTGTTACTCTCATAGTTTTGACACAGTGCAAAAAAAAGAGTGGCTCCGTGATTTATATCTTGGGTTTTTATAGTAATTTTATACCCATCTTTATAAGCAAATAAAAATGCAAAAGAGTCGGGAGTATCTTTGATAGTTTTATAAGTCACACCTTTATCTAAAAGTAGAGATTGATAGTACTCACTTTGCCCTCTTAATGAAAGCTTTTTATCAAAATCTACCACTTCAAGGGTATTATTCTTTACTCTGACTTGCCCTGTTTTAAAAATGTAAGTATTTACATCAAAATAAGACTTGAAATCAAACTTTTCATAAAACTTTTCTTGTCCTAAAACACTGTCAAGTGCAATTTGACGAGTTTGGAGATGCTTCAGAGCAAAAGAGAATATCTTCTTCCCATAACCCATTCCCCGAAACTCTTTGAGTATTAAGAGACTGCTTATAAAACCAAAAGATTCACTCTGCTTAAGCGATACAACATAACCAAGTAGTTTGCTATTTTTATAAAAAATAAAAAAATCATCTGGGCGAGTTTTGAGAAGAGAACGAATATGAATTTCTTCGATATCCCACTTCTCTTCTTTAGCATATGTGTAAAAAAGCTCTAAGTCACACTCTTGTAGTTTTTGTATCTTCATGAAAGAGGCTATCTTCCCTCTTTGAAGTTATCTACTTTTCCTATGGCACAAGAAACAAAACTTTTTGCTTTAATACTTGTATCTTCGATAAATCCAAAACTTTCACCAGATATAGGATAACCAAGACCTTTGAGTGCATCGTGCAGGCTATCTAGTTTATCATCAGCTAGATCAAGAGTAATCTCTCTTGGCATTACTTCTAAGTTTACTTCTATCTCACCAAACTCATCTTTGAGTTTGTTTGTTAGTGTAGATGCACAACCAGCACATTTCACATTTTCTACTTTTATAGTTTTCTTCATTACATATTTCCTCCACATTTTCCTGCAGCACATTTCATTGCAGGTGTATCTTTTGCTTTGTTCTCTTTCATTATTTTATCATGTTTAAGTGCATCACCACACTTACCAACACCACATTTTTGAGTTCCACATTTAGTGGACATCTTATTTGTCTCTTTATGTTTCACACACTCATATGTTTCTTTAGTGTTTTTCGCTTCTATAACACATGCTTTTCGAGGGTCATTGTCTCGCATTTGACTTAAAATGTTCTTTTTCTTTTTAGCTAAAACACCTTTTCCATCGAACATGTTAGTACCACATTTTCCAGTACCACATTTCATAGCAGAACCTGCACTACCTTTTTCTTCTGTTTGTGTATCACTACAAGCACTAAAGGTAAGGGTAATTCCAAGTAGTAATATAAACAAGTTAGTTAGTTTCATTTTTTCTCCTGATAATTCTAAGTAAGGTATTATAACTCTTTAGTGTGGTGACTCTGTGATTAAAGGACTTCTTTTTTAATGGCATTAGTTTCATAAGAATGAGTGAACTCCAAGTCCATCCTGGTAGGCCAATGAAGAAAAATTATAATCAGAAGATACTGATTATAATTTGTAAGGGATTGAGTAAAAGTGCAAGGATAGAAATCTGTAGTAAATCAATATTCCCAAGATAAGTAAAACCTTTAAATACTTTTTTGTAAAATATTCTTTGCTATAAGCAACTGAGTATATATATGCATGAAAGTGTTAATAGAGTAAAGGTGATGAACTTGTAACTAAACGATGACTAAATGTTGGCAAGCATAATACTAAAAATAGCAAAACCGCGAATGACATCTAGTATCTCTATCCTCTTTTTTTGACCATTAGATTGCCTAGCTAACTGTTTTTTCCTTTAGCTCTCTTTTAGACATTATCTCAAAGAGAATAGGAATAATAATAAGACTAAGTATAGCAGAACTTATAATTCCTCCAAGCATTGGAGCAGCGATGCGTTGCATGACTTCACTTCCTATACCATGGGTATACATAATAGGGGCTAAGCCTGCAAGGATGGCAAAAACTGTCATAAGTTTAGGGCGTACACGCTGAACTGCCCCCTCGTAAATAGCATCATTTAATTCTTTAGTTCCAAATGTTTCACCAAACTTCTTCTTAGCTTCACCCACAGACTCTTCTAGGTAAACTATCATTACTATCGCGGTCTCGGCAGCAACACCAAGTAGAGCTAAAAAACCGACTATAACAGCTATGCTCATAGCAAAATGAAGCATATCTATGTAGATAAGTCCCCCTAAAAGTGCAAAAGGAAGTGTTCCAAAAACTATAAGTGTCGGTGTCATTTTTCCTAAAGCAAAATAGATAAGTATTAAGATAGAAAGTAAAACTCCAGGAATAATCCAAACAATTTTTTTCATGGCAGAGTCTAAGTACTGAGACTGTCCCGCCCATTCTACATAATAACCTGATTCAAATTGTATCTCATCTATAAACTTTTGTGCATTTGCTACATACTCTTTGGCAGTTATACCTTCTTGGGGAGTAATGTAGATGAAAGTTACCGGTGTTGCCATCTCACTTTTTATGACTGATGCACTCTGTTTGTAGTAGATGTGTGCAAAAGTGCTAATAGGGACAAATCCAAGTTTTGTTTTTATCTGGATATCTTTGATTGAATCCAAACTTCTTCTTTCATCTCCCTCTAATCGTAGAGCGATAGGATAGCGTTCAAGTCCTTTATACATAGTAGAAACTTTTAGACCACCAATAGCTAAGGATGTGTACTCTAAAAGAGTGCTTTTATCCATACTGTAACGCTGCATGCTCTCTTCGTCTAAATCAAGATAGATAAAGTAACCAGTACTGGCTTGATCAGCAAAGACTGAGAGTGTTTTGTCAAAATTACGAAGCTTATCTTCTATAAGTTTTCCATATTTTTGTAAACCATCTACATTTTGCCCATAGAGTTTAATCCCAATAGGTGTACGAATACCACTAAGGAGCATATCTATACGACCACGGATTGGATAGGTCCAAGAGTTTGTCAATCCTGGAACTTGTAGGGCATCTTCCATCTCTTGACGCAGAGAGTCATAAGTAACTCCTTCTCTCCACTCTTTTTCTGGTTTGAGTGTGATGATAGTCTCAAGCATACCAAGTGGTGCAGGATCAGTTGCAGTCTGGGCTCTACCTGCTTTACCAAAAACCATTTCCACTTCAGGAAAGCTTTTTATAATTTTGTCTGTTTTTTGAGTGAGTGCTTTAGCTTGGTCAATGCTAATTCCATAAGGGGTTACAGGCATATACATAAAAGTCTGCTCATTTAACATAGGCATAAACTCCCACTTTAGAGAGTTAAACAAAGGATACATATAACCTAGGGATGCTACTACAGCCACTATAACAAGGTACTTTAGTTTTAAACCATAGACGATGATAGGGTGATATAACCAGATAAAAAACCTATTTAAAGGGTTTTTATTTTCAGGAATAATTTTTCCTTTTACAAAAAATACGATAAGTACAGGAACAAGAGTAATACTTAAAATTGCTCCAGCAGCCATAGTAAAAGTTTTTGTATATGCAAGTGGAGTAAAGAGTAGACCTTCTTGTCCATTAAGAGCAAAAATAGGTAAAAAAGAGACCACAATTAGGGAAAGTGCAAAGAAAATAGGACGACCAACAAGCTGAGAAGATTTTAAAATGACATCTATTCGCTCTTTATTTGTAGGCATACGATGTTCTTTTTCTTCGAACTTATGTAACATCTTGTGAGCATTTTCTATCATCACGATAGAGGCATCGACCATTGCACCAATTGCAATAGCAATCCCTCCAAGGCTCATGATGTTGGATCCAACTCCAAAGAGTTTCATGAGAGCAAATGTTGCACCAATAGTAAGTGGTATGACTATAAGTACTATAAGTGAAGAGCGAAAGTGAAGTAAAAAAAGACCGATAACGAGAATAACAATAACACTTTCTTCAATAAGAGTTGTTTTCAGCGTCGCAACTGCACCATCTATAAGTCCAGCGCGGTCATAAACAGTAGTTACATCCACCCCCTCAACTTTTAAGTCAGCCATTTTGGCTTTAATTCGCTCTATTGCAGAGTATACATCTTCACCATAACGAATGAGTACTATTCCACCAATAACTTCGCCCTCACCGTTTAAGTCAGCCATACCACGTCTTGGTGCTGGAGTAAGTTCAACTCGACATATATCGCCGATAGTAAGAGGGACACCCCCTTTTGTAGTGATAACAAGGGCTCGAAGATCATCAAGATTTTTTACGTATCCTTTAGCTTGAACTATCCACTCAAAACCATTTTCTATGACTATACGACCACCCATATCGTTGTTGTTTACTTGTAAAACTTTAGATATGTCTTGGATACTCAGGTTATACTTTATAAGGTTATCATTGTTGAGTGTAACTTGGTAAGTGGGCACAAATCCACCAACACTTGCCACTTCACTAACGCCATCAACACCCATAAGTGCATACTTATAGTAGTAGTCTTGAATAGTTCTAAGTTCGCTTAAGTTCTTAGTTTTTGAGCTAAGTACATACTCATAGACCCAACCTACACCAGAAGCATCGGGTCCTAGTGTAACACTCATATTTGAGGGCAGCGAGGACTGCACTGATGCGAGTTGTTCTAAAACACGAGACCTTGCCCAGTACAGGTCAGTATCATCTTTAAAGATGATATAGATAAGTCCAGTCTCATAAGTAGAGTAACCACGTACGGTGTCGATATTAGCGATAGCTAAGAACTGAGCGACAAGAGGGTATGTTCCTTGTTCTTCAACTGTCTCAGGAGATTGACCATTCCACTTTATCTGCACGATAACCTGGGGAGAAGAAAGGTCTGGTAGCGCATCAAGAGGAGTGTTTTTCATACTCCAAATACTTACAGCCACTAAAAAGAGCATAGCCATAAGGACTAGAAATTTGTTTTTTATACTTGCTTCAATAAGTTTTTCTATCATAATGTATTCACTTTGTTTGAGTTAAGATGAATTATACACTTATTGTGTGGTGAGTTTGTGGGATGTCTCTTTATGTTTGTAAGAATTTTAAAAGACCTTCTCCTTTAAAATAATCTCAATTTTAATATACTAATATCTTGTCATTGGGGTGCCACTCTTTTTTCTGAAATTTCTGCTCAAACTTACTGAGTTTTATGTTGATTGAGAGTTTAAAGAACAATAGAGCTTTATAAATAGACTTTATTAGGATATAAAATCCTAATAAAGTCCATTAACTTGAGCATCACTATCTAACATAAATAAAGCATTACTTACTACTTCATCACCTGTGTTTAAGCCTTGTGTTATGATGTAAGTATGTGGATTGAGTACTTTCACACTTATCTCAAGTGGATCATACTCACCCTCATACTCTCCAACTATAAAAACATAGAACTTGCCATCTTTACGTATAATTGCATCTGTTGGAAGAGTTAAATAGTCTTGTGTCTTATCTTTAGAAATTACAGTTGCATACATTCCAGGGAAGAGTTTTGTATTAGTATTTTTTAGATGTAAACGCAGGGTGAGTGTTGCTTCTTTTGGGTCTAGGTTTGGATACAGAAGTGTAGATATGGCAGTATATATTTTATCTGTACTCTTAAAAGAGACATCAAAAGTATCTGCATCATTTAACCAGTTTATATCATTTTCGTAGACCTTTGCCTCAACCCATACTTCATCAAGGTTTACTATTTCATAGAGTTGTGCTTTTGCATTAAATGCAGAACCATGAGAGATAGTTTTTTTGAAGATATAACCATTTACATGTGAATAAATAGTTGTTTTAAACGATACCTTTTTAGTTTTTATAAGCTCGTTTATCTCTTTTTGGCTAACCCCTAAAAGTTCTAGTCTTAACTTTGCACTTCTGAGCATCCCTTTGTGGTGTGTATTTTTTGTGTAGTTGTATGAGTTAAGATAATCTTCTTTAGCCTTATAGACTTCTGGAGAGTAAACTGTTACAAGTGGCTCACCTTTTCTTACATACTTATATATTTTATCTGCATATATTTTTTCCACAAATCCACCAAATCGTGGTGTTATATGATGTACTCTTGCATCATCTACTGTAACAAATCCAAAATTTTTTCTAACATGATTTGTTTTTTCTACTTTGACTTTAACAGTTTGAACTGAAAAAAGTTGTTTTACTGTTGATTCTCTTGCCATTAGGGATAATGGAAGTAAGGATATTAATATAATTTTGTGTATTAGTCTCATTTGATTTCTCCTGCAAGTTGTGATATTTGAGCATTGGCTTTGTTGTAATTACCCACTGCATTTATACTTTTTTTCTCTAATGATAGTTTGTCAAAAAGAACATCTATATAATTAAAGAGGTCACCACCTGTTGATATAGATGAGTTGCTTAACTCAAACATATGTGCGATTTGTGGTAGTGCATTATCTTGGATAATATGATAGACTTGGTATGAAGAGAGCATCTGGGCATAGTATATTTTTAACTTAGCAGAGATAGCAATTTTTGTATCTTCTTTTTGGCTTACAACTGAGAGCGCAGTAGCTCTAACCTCTTCCTCTTGTGCATCTTCAGTTCCATAGATTGGTAGTGTGAGTGCTAAACCGAAGTTCAAATAGTTCCCAAAATTTTCTCTATAAGAGTAACCAGCAATTAGGTTTACATCGGGGTAGTTGTTGATATTTGCTACAGCTATTTTAGCATTTTCTTTTTTAAGTTCTTTCGTTTTTATAAGTAACTCTGGGTTGTTAGTTAAACCTAGTGAAAAGGAGTCTAAGTTGGGTTTTTCTCCGATTTTTAAGTTTATATCTATGTTCTTTATATTAAATGCAGCAAGATAGGAGAGTTTTGCATAGGAGGCATATATTTTTGCACTCAGTACACTTTTTTGTATCTCCAAGTCAGCTAAAGAAAGTTTTGTTTTCATGATAACGATATGTTGATTATCCTCAACACTTGTATATGACTCATACAGTTTTATATTTTGTTTTGTAAGAGTTATATACTCGTTTGTAATTTTATAAAGTTCCCGATTTTCCCAGATAGTATAAGCTTCTGTTTTTATCTTTTGTACCATCATGGCCTTTGCAGCAAAAAGTTTTTCTTTGAGTACTTCATTTTCGGCTAAAGTGACAGCTTGCTTAAAATCATGCTTACCGTAGTAGGGGACTTTTTGTTTTATTGTTAAAACAGTTTGACTCATAGGCTCACTTGAGTCTATAGTGTTTTTAGTGAGTGAGAGTTCAGGGTTTGAATACAGGTTTACTATATCACTTGCATGTTTATTTGCTTTGATTTTTGCATTTATTGATTCTAGAGATGGACTGTTTATGAGGGACTTTTCGATCACTTCACTTAGACTAATTGCACTAAGTGTTGATGTGATAAGTAAGACACAAAAAGTTAAGCTTTTCATCGAAGTTTCCTTAAAAGTTTATACTTGTTTTTACTCGAGATTTCTTACCTGTCTTTGAAGTAATAAAGATATGTAGTTGCCAAGTTCCGCTCATGGCAAGGTTGAGTTTAGCTTCGTAAAGGCCATTACCTAAGTTTGTCGCTTTTACCTTAGACTCCATCGCAGGCATTCCAGGCATTGCAGGCATAAAAGCTTTAAGAGTAACTTGAGCATTGATAGCTTTTGTATCTTTAGTGATAGAGAACTTAAAAGTATTAGAACCTGCTGTGACAGGTTTCTCAGCTGTGATATGTACTTTTGTTGTTCTGTACTTTACATCCTTACTAAATGGAGAAGCATGAGAAAGTGATACACCTAAGATAAGTGTTAGTAAGATTGTAGTTAAAGTTTTCATAATGAATCCCTCTTTTGTTTGATAGGAGTAGTATACTAAAAAAGTGTGGTAGGTTTGTGTTTAAACCTTCACTTTTGGATTGGCTTGTATTAGCATGTTTTCAAAGAGTTTAAAACTCTCGGTTTTAACATTTGTCATATTTTTGACAAGACTTTCTCTAAGATACTGAGGTTTTGTAATATATCATCATGAAGAGTATGCAGACCCTTAGAATTGCACCTTCAGCATTTTTATTAAACTCTGTAAGTGTACTTAGCATAATCTTGTTTTATAAATTATTTTTAGTTAAGGCTATAATAAAACTAGTTTTCTTCTTTTGGCTACAATTACCGCATGAAAATATTACTTTTAGAAGATGACACTGCTTTGGCAAGTATTTTAGTTGATTACTTAGAAGATGAATATGAGGTTGTACAAACTTACAGTGTGCAAAAATCCTTAAGTCTTAGTGAAGAACAAAAGTTTGATCTCTATATCTTTGATATCAATGTTCCTGATGGGGATGGTATCTCACTTCTCAAAGAACTTCGCATCTTTAATGACAATACTCCTACAATATTTATCACGGCATTTCATGATACTAAGTATCTAAAGTCTGCATTTGAGTCAGGTGCAAATGATTTTATAAAAAAACCATTTGACCTTGAAGAGTTAGGGCAACGAATAACAAATATAAAACGCCAGTTTGGACTTGGATCAAAGATAAGTATAGAAGAAGAAATTATCTTTGATATGCAGACATATACCGTACAAACACAGAGTAAAATTTATACGATGACACATAAGGAGAGTTGCTTTTTACACTATCTTTATAAAAACAGAGCTAGAGTTGTGAGTAGTGACGAATTGCTTCAAAACATTTGGGAGTTTGATGAGATGCCGAGTGATGATGCAGTGAGAACTGTCATAAAGAATCTCCGAAAATACATAGGTAAAGAGCATATACTAAATGTAAGAGGGGAGGGTTATAGGTATGAATGATTTAGAGAAACACTCTTTTTACTCTTTTTTAGCTATCTACTTAGTCTCATCCTTATTTTTTGTTTTGCTTTCCTCTTTTTGGTACTACTCTTCTTTAAAAAGTGCTCTTGAGAATGAGACTTACTATAAACTTACACACTTAGCAGACAGTATCTCAGGCAAGATTATAAATGCACAAATGAAGGGTATAAAACTTACTTTACCTAGTGAAGAGGGATATGAGTATATGCTAGTTTCAGTTGATGAAAAAGAGGCTTATGAGGTTGGTTACTTTGAGAAAAATACTTATAAAATCCTTGTTTCAGCTTCCCCACAAGAGCATCTTAACATTGAATATGTTGTAGTTAAAACTCCGCGCTACTTTGAAGAATTAGATAAACTAAAATCAGATGTGATTACACGTGCAGGTTTGGTTTTTCTAGCCATCTTTTTTATCTCATTTGTTTTAGCAAAACTTTTTATGAGACCTGTGCATAAACGCATAGAGCAGATAGAAGAATTTATCCAAGATGTCTCGCATGAGTTAAATACTCCCATAACAGCATTAAAAATGAGTGCTTCTCGTGCTATAAAAAAAGAGGTATACGATAAAAAGATTCTTACAAATATCTCTATAAGTACTAAACAACTAGAAACTATATATAACTCACTGACTTACCTAAACTTTAGTGATAAACAAGAAGAGAGTAGAGAGGTTGCACTAGAAGATGTAGTCAATAGAGTTGTAAAATACTACTCTGAACTCAGTAATGCAAAAGGGGTAAAGGTAAAAATAGATATACAAAAAGCTTCTTTAAATATCATCGAGTCCCGCGCAGAGCTACTTATCTCAAACTTACTTTCTAATGCCATCAAATATTCTATGCCTGAGAGTACAATATATATTAGCCTAAAAGAGGGACTTTTTATCATAAAAGATGAAGGTGTTGGAATAGCACAAGATAAGCTTGATACTATTTTTGAGATCTACAATCGTGACTCTCAAATTGCAGGTGGTTTTGGTGTTGGTCTGAGTATAGTCAAACAGATTTGTGACACATATAAGATAGAAGTTCTAGTCTCATCTGTTTTAGGTGAGGGTAGTGAGTTTAGACTTCTTTTTTAGTTTATATAAAAAACTTTTGTGCTTTTTTTGTGAGTGAAGATATTGGTGCTGCACTCATTTCTTCTATGTCTAACCATTTAGTTCCTTTACTTACTTCTTCTGACTTATAGAGTTTAACCACTAGACGATACTTAGTATATGAGTGTTTAAACGAGGCTATGAAATCCTCCTCTATGGGCTCTACACTTGGCAAAACCAACATGTCTTTATACATCTTGTGTGTTGAGGTCTCCAAGGCGATTTTATTGTCTTTGATACAGACTCCTAAAAAAAGTTCCATATTTTCATAGACTGTTTTTTTAGTCTGAGTATAAATCTCAGGTTCACTTTTACCTAAACAAGAACTCAGGAGTGGACACTCTTCACACTTAGGATTTTTTGGCAGACAGACAAGTGAACCTAAATCCATTAAAGCAAGGTTATGACTTCGAGGTTCTTTAGCATTTACAAAAACTTCTGCCTGTGTCCATATAGTTTTTATCTTAGGGGAGAGCAGTGCAAAGTGGCGTTTAATGACTCTTGCAATATTTGTATCAACAACTGGTACATTCTGTCCAAGACCAAAACTACAAACTGCACTTGCTGTGTACTCACCAATGCCCGGAAGATCCATCAACTCTTTAGGAGTTTTAGGTAGTCCACCAAGAGAGAGTTTGGCTGTTTTATGTAAGTTTCTAGCTCGGGAGTAGTACCCAAGCCCACTCCATGCAGCGAGAACTTTATCTTGATGTGCATTAGCAAGCACTTTAAGTGAGGGAAACTTCTTTAGAAACTGAGGATAGTACTCATCTCTCACACGATTTACCTGTGTTTGTTGGAGCATAATCTCACTGAGGTAAACATGGTAAAGGTTATCTGTTAAACGCCATGGAAGTTCATGGCGTCCATGTATTTCATACCATTCTAAGAGTGCTTCTTGTGCTTTTTTCATACAGTCTTTTTATATAAAATTCTAAATCTAGTATTAGAGATATTAGAGTCCTCTGTGATAAGATTAAAACTAATCTCTTTGAGATTATTATTTAAAAACTGGTCTATCTCAACATGAGTCAAAGGCCAAGGTGGTCCTCCATCTCCAAGCTGTTTTTTATGAGCAACTACAAGAACTTCACCTTCTTTTGCGACAGAATTTGCCACTGCTTTTATCATTTTTGTACGAAACTCACGTGGGAGAGACTGAATAGTAAGTGCTTCAAAAACAAAGTCAAAATGTTCAAAGTACTTATTTGGCATATCAAATATATCTTGTTTCTCAAAATGTATACCAGCACCCTCAAATCTTTTTTGAGCGATATCTAATGCAGTTTGTGAGATATCAATAGCAAGTGTGTCGTAGCCTGTGTTTGCTAGGGCATAGGCATCATCACCCAACCCACAGCCGATTACAAGGGCTCTACCTTTATGTTCAGTTTTCTCGTCTAAGTATGTTTGAAGTAGTGGGTTTACATCTTGCCTTGCCCAAGGTATATTTACATGAGTATTTTTATTTTGTTTATAAAAGTCTTCAAACCATTCACTTGCTTTTCTTTCTGCTTGCATCAATGTTTTCCTTATAATGAAAGTATAGTGTAATTAGAACTTAAAATTGATATAATAATTGTATGAGGAGTCTATTATGTGTAGAGTTAAACATTTAAGAAAAGATGAGCAACAAATAGAGCCTCTTTTTAATGGAGCTTTTACAGAAAATAAGCCTATACCATTTCCTAACCGGAGTGGAACAAGTGCATACTCAAACATCTTTTACTGGGCACATCTTGTAGCTCATGAGACAGCTGAGTTTCCCCTGCATCCGCATGAGGGTTTTGAAATAATGACCTTTGTTTTTAAGGGTGCAGTTGAGCATTATGATACAGTTTCAAAGGTCTACTCTCCTCTAAAAATAGGTGATGTACAAGCTATCCAAGCGGGAACTGGTGTTTCACATTCTGAGCGAATAACTAAAGGTACCGAACTTTTTCAAATCTGGTTTGACCCTGATTTCTCAAAAACGATGACACAGGCAGCGACTTATAAAGACTATATGGCAAGTAGTTTTTTTAGTAAGAGTGATGGTGGCAAAGAGACACTGGAATATATGACTGAGGATGGTATAAAAACTATAACTGAGGGTTTAGAGATTAAAAAAACCATATATAAAAGTGGTATATTTGATGAAATTCTCAATCCCTCGTTTACTTACTCATACTATCTTTTAGATGGTGAAATAGATATAGATGGAGAGACTCTTGTAAAAGATGATTATTATGTTTTACAAGATGCCTCAAGTGTTGTTTATGATGTGAAAAATGGTGCAGAACTTTTTCTTATAAAAACACCAACAGAGATAAAATATAGACGATTTATAGAGAGATACTAAAAGGAGAAGAGATGAAAGAAGCAGATTATATGATCTTGTTAAGGAGTCTATTATGGATACGACACGCATAAAAAATGCTTTATGGGGGGCTTTTATATCTGATTCTATCGCTATGCCTGTCCATTGGTATTATAACCGCGAGTATATAAAAGAGGGTTTTGGTCGTATCAAGTGGTTTGAAAATGCTCAACATCCACACCCTGAATCTTTTATGGTGGGTAACTCCTACCATCCAAACATCAAAAAAGCACAAGAGTTAGGTCGCCCCTTTGACATAACACATGAACATATCCGTTTTTACAATACTAACTATAATGATTTTAATTTTAAATTAGCTGTTCATGCAGGTGAACATAAAAATGTAATGCCCAAGAAGGGTGAGCGATATCACTATCATCATGGGCTCAAAGCTGGTGAAAATACACTTGGAGCAAACCTTATCCGTGTTTTAATGCGCTCTATCATCAAAGAGGGCAAGTATGACCAAAAGGTGTTTATTGAAGATTTTATACATTACTTAACAACTCCAGGTTTAAACAAAGACCCCTATAGTGAGATATATATTCGTGCATGGTTTGAGAACTATAGTGAGGGAGTTCCTCCTCATGCTTGTGCAGAGGAACAAAGAAATGTTTGGTCGATAGGCTCAAATGGAGGTATCATTCGTCCACTTATCTTATCACTTACTTCTAAGTCTTCTTACCAAGCATTAGGTGTGGCCCTGCAACATCAGCAGATAACACACCGTTCTGATAATGTAAGTTCGGCTCTAACCGTATTAGTACCACTTTTACATAAACTTCTAGAAAAAGCAGAACCACTCTCAGCCTTAAAAGAATATGCCTCAAAAGTACAACTAGCAAAAATAAGTGGTGCAGAGCTCTCAAAAGCATATGCAGATCACAAGGGACCGGGAAATATCCCTAAAAATGTAATGTGGAAAATTCATACTGAGTTTTCAGATAGAGAACTAGACTTAGATATGTTAATCAAAAATTTTAACGAGGATGAAATTTTAGGTCCAGTTTTTACAACAGGATGTTATCCTGAGCAGTCTTTACCTATTTTAATGTATCTTATATATAAAAATGGATTTCACTTTAAACATTCTGTTATGGATAATGCAAATGCAGGTGGTGATTGTGTTCATAGAGGAATCATACTAGGAATGTTAGTGGGTGCTGGTTGCGAAGAAGTACCAAATAAGTTAAAAATGGGTTTAGTAGAGTACGATAGTATAAACGAAGAGATAGAAGGGTTTGTTAAAGTTATACAGGCTACATGAGTAGTCTGCGTAACTTTATAGTTTTAGTCCTCTGCTAAAGCAGCAAATAGTGCTTTTTTATCGTCTAGCCACTTTTGCATTTCCTCAGGCTTGTTCATCATTGCTATCATCTCTTCTATAACAGCTACATGTGCCTTATCTCCTTCTTGAAACATTTGCATACCGTGAGCTCTACTTAACTCTGCCATCGCATCAAAAGACTCTGCACTAAATTTTTTATCGCAAGCACCACCGAGTTGTTTACATGTCATTGTTTTCATATTTTTCCTTTATCGTTTATAGTAACTTATAACTGAACTCTTTGCAATTGTATGTGCATTTATCATGTACCCTACAACGGCTTGGTTCGTATTTTTGTCTAGGTCGAGGTTGTCTACATCAAGAGCATGCACTGTGAAAACATAAGTATGAAAGCCATGACCTTTTGGTGGACATGCCCCTCCAAAACCCACAAGACCGTAGTCATTTCTTCCTTCTACTGCTCCTTTTGGGAGTAGTTCTGTACGAGAAGCATTTGGCTCTATTGAAGTTGCTGACGAGGGAATGTTAAAAAGTATCCAGTGCCACCATCCACTTCCAGTTGGGGCATCTTTATCATACATAGTGACTGCAAAACTTTTAGTACCCTTTGGTGTATCCCTCCAGATAAGTTGGGGAGATATATTTTGCCCAGAACAACCAAAACCATCAAACTCTTGAGAGCTTGTGAGTTGACCTGCTAAATCTGGACTTTGTAGTGTGAAGTTTGCCGAGTAAGCAAGAGTAGCTACTAAGAGTAAAGAGAGAAATATTTTCATAAAGTTCCTTATTACCTTGGATTGTTTTCTAATTCTAACAGTTTTTTCTTAATTAGGTAACCTACCGACATAACCTGATAGTTTTCAGTTGGACTCTATAACAAAAAGGATAAGAAGACTTATAGCATTGGCTTCACTAGCATTTGTGACAGTATGAACTGCTTTTTCATTTCCTATGCTTTTTGAGAGTTGTAGATCAGTACTCATTTTTTCATAGGATACCTTAAATAATCCATTCCAGACATTTTTTTGAAACTTATTACCAAGAGTTTATAGTGGTAGAAAAACCATAGTGTTTACCTGAAAAATACTCAAGCAGTTGCTCTTTAGTTTCTTGGAATAGTATATCATCTTCTAAAACAAATACTTTTTGAATTCGCTTATCAATACTTTTACACTTAGTCCTCTACCTATCATAAGCTAAGCATAGTTGACTATGAAATGAGCTCTGCAGGGCCGGTTTAAAGTAACTTACATGTACCTTATTCATGGAAGTAGTGTAACACAGATAAGCTTTAAAAATTAACAGAGTATGAAACTCATCTGCTAGTTTTATAAACAAAAAGAAGTATGTAAAGGAAACTCAGCTACAATCATGAAAAATTAAGGACTTATTTATGCCAAAAAACTCTTTATCACATGATAAACTAAATGTATTAGGTGGACCACTTGAACCTTGCTCACTTGACCCACTAACAGGTTTTTATAGAGATGGTTCATGTAAGGTAACTCCAGAGAATAAAGGGATGCATGCGATTTGTATTTATGCTACACAGGAATTTTTAGACTACTCTAAACGTACAGGAAATGATCTCTCAACTCCTATGCCACAGTTTGGTTTTGTAGGTGTAAAAGCTGGTGAATCATGGTGCCTTTCGGGTGTACGTTTCGCACAATCTATAAAAGATGGTAATGCACCACAGATTTTTATACACTCAACACATGAAGCAATTTTACAACTTGTAGATTTAGAGACTTTAAAGTCTTTAGCGATAGACTTAGACTAGCACTCACCTCTAAAGTACTTTGGTACTTTTGTCGTGAAACTTGACCCACTTACATCTTTTCTTATTTTTTATAGCATACACATTATAAGTAAATTTTCTTCCACACTCTTGACACAAAAATGTAGCTCTATTTTTAGCCTTGTTGTAGTTCACAAATAAAAAGTTCCCAAGTTGGTCACCCTCTTTGTAGAGTACTTTTTCATTCTTTAAGTAAGCCTTTTCAGTGAGAAGGGCATCTTCTTTTTGTTTTGTGAGCCAAGATGGTTCTATATCTTCTTCAAATTCATCTTCATTTATCATAGTACTAAACATTTACCTTGTAGTTTAGATTTATATCTTCTCTGTTCATTCCAAAAAAATACCCGTTATATGCAGGAAGTTCTATAATACAAATCTCAAGATCAGTTTTTTTAATTTTGAGTCCAGTATATATATTTTCAAAAAGTGAAGTAGTCAATCTTTTTTTAGGACTGGGTATTTTAACATGTACCATTTTTAACCAGCTCTCATTTTGAGTAGTGCAGCTATATCTATTGTATCAGTATACTTTACAAAAGTAGCACTCTTTTTATCTATGGCATACATAGTCATTCTATCGGCTAGTTCATTACCCTCATATCCAGCATGTGCTTTGATATGTGAGAGCTTGACACCTTGCTTTATTTCGTTGTAGAGGTAATAGGCTTTTTTGATGATTTCTAAGTTTTTGATCTCACCACCTTTTTTTGTCCAGCCCTTTCTCTCCCACGAGATAGCCCATTTACTTATGCAGTCTATAGAGTACATAGAGTCACACTTTATACTTACCTCATTCCCAGATTGGAGTTCTCTTTGAGCAATAACTAAAGACGCATACAAGGCTCCAAGTTCTGCAGTATTGTTTGTTCCCATTGGTTCATATAGTCCATACCAAAGTTCAGAAAGTCTTTCATCTCTGTAGATTGCTACCCCTGAACCTGCTTTCCCAGGGTTTGGAGTACATCCACCATCACAATAAATCGTAATTGCACCATCAACTGGAGGAGCTAAAACCTCTAGTGTCTTCTGTACTTCATCAGTAACATCATTTTTTCTAAACTTCTGAAGAGCCTTATAGTTACTAATGAGTGTTTTTCGAGATGTTTTTGCTTTTATATCTTTGAGAAGAACAAAAAGTTCAGCTCGTGCATCTGAGAGTTCTTTACCTAAAGAGAGAGTAATATAGTCCTCTTTATTTGATAAGTCAAGTCCAAGTAAAATGAGCTGTTCTTCATTTACCTCGCCTTTTTTATCACATCCTAGTTCAAGTAAGCTCTCTGTAACAACTTGCATTAGTTAGTCACTTTACTTAGGTCAACAGGTGTGAAAGTTTTAGCATTGTACTCATTAAGTTTTCCATTTTTATCCAACTTTATAGCCCAGTTACGATACTCAATTCTGTCTTCTTTATATACCATAATAGGAACCACTTCACCACAGCTAGTCTCTACTACATAGATATTAAAACGAAAAAAGTTACGTACTATGTTATTTATTTCACCAAATAGTTTTGCATAGGAGTCAAAATCTGCATCATCTCTCTCAACGATTTCAGCTTTACAAAAAAGTCTTAATATTTGAGGTTTACCAACAAAAGCATTAAAAACAAGGGTAACTTCTCCACCAGCATCAGCATCTCTATATGTTCTATTTCCACTACCAGGGTACTGCATAAAAAGCAGAGTACTTTTATCTAAAACTCGAATAGAGTCATACCCTTTGGGAGAGAGGTTCACTTCACCTCCTGAACAAGATGCAAGATAAAAAAGTTTCTGTTCTTGTATAAAGTCTATATCTTTTTGCTTTAATTTTTTATATTGTTTACCCATATACTGCCCTTTATTAAATACGATTTTTACTTCTTCATTTAAGAGTTGTAGAGAAAAAGTATCTTTAAATAATTTTTGTAACTATGTAGCAGAACTTATCTCTTTTTTTTCGTCTAATATTTTCTTTATTATAGGATATTTATTGTTTTTAAAGGAGGGTGTTTCATTCTTTTTTTTTGAATGAAATGACAGTATTGTTTACAAAAGCAGCCTTTTATTCATTTTTGATCTTTAAATAAGTTGTTTTCTGACAAACTCTTTGTAATGACCTTCTTTATTTTCAAGCTCTTCATGTGAGCCATTTTGAACAAGTTTCCCCTCTTCTAAGACATAGATTCTATCTGCATTTTTTACAGTTGAGAGTCTATGGGCGATTGTGATAACAGTTTTGTGCTCAAGTATTTTCTCTAAAGCCAGTTGGAGTTTCATCTCAGTATGTACATCAAGAGCAGAAGTTGACTCATCAAAGATTACTACACTAGGATTAGCAATAATCATTCTAGCGATACTTAAACGCTGCCTTTGACCACCTGAAAGCCTAACACCATGATGACCGACTATAGTATTAAGGGAATCATCCATTTTTATAACCATATCATCAAGTTGGGCAATTTGAAGTGCTTGGTGTATCTCATTATCACTAATGCTCTCATCACCCATTGTGATGTTAAAACGAAGGGTAGAGTTAAACAGTATAGGCATTTGTAAAACAAGATATATTTTCTCTCGTAATGAACTTTTATTTAAGTCTTCTGTAGATATATGGTTATAGTTTATCTCTCCACTAGATTTTTCATAAAAGCCTGAGATAACTTGTGCAAGTGTAGTTTTTCCACTTCCACTTGCCCCAATAAGAGCTATTTTAGAGCTCTGTGGAATAGCTAAAGAGATCTTTTGAAGTATTTTTTTACCATTGGAGTAAGAAAAATCTACATCTTTTAAAGAGATGTTTACTTCATTAGTATCTAAGACTTGTGTTCCACTTACTTCTGTTTTTAGGCTAAGGATTTTGTTAATTCTCTCTAGGGCGGACATAGCTGCAGAGTAGGAGTATTGAAAACCTAAAAGGTCTTGGACTGGTGTCATGATAAACCAGATGTAACCAAACATTGCAAACATCATACCGATACTTAGGTCACTATAGGCTACAAGTAAAAGACCACTTGCTCGTAGTATCTCAAACATGATGAGAAAGATAGTATATGAAAGTCTCTCATAGGCAACATTTTTATAGCCATACTCATTTGAAGTTGTTTGAATATTTCCCGCAAGTTTTATAGCATGTGAGAAGAAAAAGTTTTCTTGATTACTTGCTTTTATCTGTCCAAAAAGCTCTAGACTCTCAGCAACATCTTCTTGAAAATTTGAAATAGCATCATTTTCTTTTTTCTTGAGACTACCAACTTTTTTAGACATCTTTTTACTCAGAAGCATAATTACGGGTTGAATGACAAGTATCATTAAGCCTAAAATAGGATCAATGCTAAGCATTACAATTCCAATGGCTAAGAGTGTTAATACAGAAGATACAAGCTTACTAACGGCTGTAATGATAAAACCATCAAGTGTGTTTACATCTGTGACTAGGTTTGATGTGACAGCACCACTCCCTATGGTTTCATATTCATTCATAGAAGTGATTTGTAAGTGTTGTATAAGATGTTCACGAATCATAAATGTGACATACTTTGAGATACGAGTAAATATTTTTGTAAGGATAACAGTGAAGATATAATATGAAAAGCGTAAAAATATCACAACTAAAGCGACTATAAATATATAGTTGAATGCAGTAGTAGGGCCAAAAAGAGAGTTTATAGTCTCTACAAAAAGTCCTGGTTTATTTAAAAGGACTTCATCGACCATAACAGGGAGCATTAAAGGAATAGGGACACTCACTAAAATAGCGAAGAGTGTTATTACTTGCCCAAAAATGAGAATTTTCTTTTTCTTCAATATAAGCTGAAATATTGTTTTGATTGTAATTAGAGTTTGCATAAGGGAATTATATCTCTTGTTTAGTTTTTTCCAACCTAATCATGACAACCCGTCTATATAAGACGGTATCAGTAAAAGTGATACCGGAAGTAAAGTAGTTTTGAATACTCATATTTTAAATCCTACTCTAGATTGACTTTTGTTCTTTTTAAGAGTTTTCTGTTATTGCTTGTGATATTCTGAGAAGAGTCTCTTCTTTCCCTATAACTTCCATGATTACATCAATATTTGGTCCACCCATTTTTCCTAAAAGTGCTACACGAAGAGGCATACCAATTTTCCCAAATCCGATTTCCATCTCACTTACAACTTCTTCCATAAGTGCATGGTAATCACTAGAAAGCTTGGGCTCATTAGTTTTTAGTTTTTCACTATAACCATTTAACACATCAAAAGCATTGTCTTTAAAGGCTTTTTTTATTGCTTTTGCCTCATACTCAGTAGGTGTTGTAAGTATTTCTTTCACGAGTTCTGCTAACTCTTTTAAAGTTTTTGCACGCTCTTTAAGAGCATCTAAAAGTATATCTTTTTTAGCATCTGAAGTGAGATCTACATCGTATGGTGTGAGAAGCTCAGCTAACTCGTCATTTGAAGTGTTTTTAATATAGTGAGAATTTAACCAGTCAAGTTTTTCAGTATTGTAAATACTTGCAGATTTATTTATATCTTTAGGATTAAAAAGCTTACACATTTCTTCAAACGAGAATATCTCTTGGTCACCATGAGACCAACCTAAACGTACAAGAAAGTTAAGAAGTGCTTGTGGTGTGTAACCCATCTCTTTATAAGCCATAACATCCGTAGCCCCATCGCGTTTAGAGAGTTTTTTACCCTTTGAATTATGTATCATAGGTACATGGTAAAACGCTGGAATAGTAAATCCGAGAGCTTCATAAACAACTATTTGTTTGGGAGTATTACTTAGGTGGTCATCTCCACGGATAACTTCGTTAATTCCCATAAGGTAATCATCAATAGCCACAACAAAGTTGTAAGTTGGGGCACCATCAGCCCTAGCGATAATAAAGTCATCTAAGATATCTTCAGCTTGAAAACTAATAGTTCCCTTAACACCATCTTTAACAAGAATTTCACCAGTTTTAGGGCTTTTAATACGGATAACAGGAGCAACACCCTCAGGAGGAGTACCATCAAAGTCACGGTAGCGACCATCATACATCGTTCTCTCTTTCTTCGCCATCTGTGTTTCACGAAGTTCAGTAAGTTCTTCTTTTGACATATAACATTTGTAAGCTTTTCCTTCATCTAGGAGTTGCTTGATATACTTTGCATAAATTTCATCTCTTTGACTTTGGTATGTTATCTCACCATCAGCTTCAAGTCCTAACCACTCAAATGCTTTTAAAATAGCCTGAGTTGCTTCTTCTGAATTACGAGCTTTATCTGTATCCTCAATACGAAGTAGAAACTTTCCACCACGATTTTTAGCCCAAAGATAAGAAAAAAGTGCAGTTCTAAGACCACCGATATGTAAGTATCCAGTTGGAGAAGGAGCGAAACGAGTAACAACCATGTTAATGCCTTTGTATATTAATGATGAAATTTTATCTAAAGTAGGTTAAAACTGCTTTATGTCTTAGAATAAATATAGATGTAAGAGAAAATTCAAGTATTACAAAAGGTCTGGCAACAGGGAAACTTGCTATTAGTTATCCAACACTTCAGAGTGAAGATATATTTTCTATTTTCAAGGCTTTACTGGATATGGAAGTTCTTTAATAGATTATGACAAGAAGGTAAGTAAAGTAGATTTTGGGATAAGAATATCCTGATAAGAGTATGTTTATCTATCTGTTTGGAAAAAAAAGATAAAATTACATCTATAATTTTAATATTGGAATATTTATGTATAAAATAATTTTTACATTGCTTTTTACTTCACTTTTGAGTGCTGAGGTTTATAATGGTGTTGCTATCGTTGTAAAAAATAAGGCAATTACACTCTTAGATATCAAACATGAGATGGAAATATCTAAAGTAAGTCGGGCACGTGCTGCTGATATTTTAGTCCGTCAGAAACTTGAAGAAATTGAGATAGAGGATAGAAAGATAAATGTTACGTCTTCTGAAGTCTATGATGACATCAAAAAACTAGCAGCTAGAAATAATATGAGTATTAGTGACTTTTATGATGCAGTTCGTGAATCAAATGGTATGGGTTCTATGGAATTAAAGAGAAAGACTAAACAGAAGTTACTTTCTCAAAAACTCTACCAAGCTATCTCTTACTCTTCAGTAAGTGAACCAAGTGACTTAGAGTGTGAAGAGTATTACGAGATGCATAAAGATAAATATATGCATCCATCTTCCTTTACAGTTATCATCTATGATGCAGACAATAAAAATGAGCTACAAACAAAGGTTGATAACCCTATGTTTTATTCCCCTGAGATTAGAACAAATGAGCAACTTATTCCTTACTCTAAAATAACTCCAGAGCTAGCTTCCTTACTTGAAAGAACAGCAGTGAACTCTTTTACAAATATTATACCAAATGGTAAGGGTGGTTTTATGAGCTTTTACATTAAAGAGATAGAGTCGGCTATAACAGGTGGATACTCTAGTGTTAGAACTCAAATAGTAAACTCTATAATGTCTGAAAAACAGGAGCAGGCTTTGAGTGATTACTTCGCACGACTTAAATATAATGCAGACATAAATGTAATACGAGGAGTGAATTAATGCTTAGTGATGCAAACTTTATAAACATCGCGACAGAGATAGCTAGTGCTTCAAAGTGCGTCTCAAAACAAGTAGGTGCAGTTATTGTGAAAAATGGCCGTATTTTGAGTACAGGGTACAACGGTACACCAGCAGGTTTTGTAAACTGTTGTGATCATTGGAATAGTGAATATACACCTGAGCACCATGAGTGGAGTAAAACTTATGAAATTCATGCCGAAATGAATGCTATCATTTGGGCAGCACGTGAAGGAATAAGTATAGAAGGTGCGACTATCTATGTGACATTAGAACCTTGTAGTGAGTGTTCAAAAAATGTTATAGCAAGTGGTATAAAACGCATTATTTATGCGAAAGAATATGAGCATACTCACTCAGCTGTTATCTCAAAGTTTATCAAAGACAATGGTGTTATCATCGAAAAACTTTAACAAATTATTTGTAGTCTTATTCCAATTACCAAAATAGTAATCCAATAGATAATTATAGATGATAAATTGAGTAAGGCTAGAAGTCGAAGAAATATATAAGAGAGTATTGCAATAATAGTAAGCTAAAGTATAAAGTAAAAGTTTGGCATTCAGGCACCACAGTAATACTATTTGTGATGAGCATCTATAATCTCCTCCTAAAACATTACTAAATAGTATAACACTTTGATAAAGAAGATATGATTTAATTTAAACTAGTTTAAAAAATCTGTTATTGCAGAAGCTGGACGACCTATAATCGCCTTATCACCTTTAATAAGCACAGGACGTTGTATAAGTTGAGGATTTTGTATCATTGCTTCAATAAGAGCCTCTTCATCTGTAACATTTTTTAAATCAAGCTCTTTGTAAACAGCTTCAGTGGTACGCATCCACTCTCTTGGACTTTTAAAGCCTAATATTTTGAGCATGTTCTTCATAGTTTCCATGGTGAGTGTCTCATCTAAATATTTAACTACTTCACTTTCACATTTATCTGCTTCTACTATATTTACAGCCTCACGAGATTTGGTACAGCGAGGATTGTGCCAGATTGTTATTTTCATATATATTCCTTTATTTTATTGGCATTTTACACTATAAGTGTTCTAAAATAATTTAAAGAATATACCTAGAAGGAAATTTTTACTATAAAGTATGCTAACACCTACCATAGACTTGTAAATTTAGGAGGAGAGTTACTAGCTAAAAAGTGATTTTATCATAAAAAATATGTTTATAGTATATATTTTTAATGCTACAAGAGAGATAATGTGTGTGATGCAATTACTCAATATAATATGCTTTTTCTTAGATAAAAAAAACCTAGAGATATTTATATTTTTAGTAAATTATGTAAGTGGAAGCTTGGAAATATTTCTAATGTTAGATAATTAGTGCAGGTAATAGTGAGCCTCATAAGCGAGTCTCATTACTCCAACAGCATAATTGGATGAGTTGTTATACTTCATAATCTTTTTTGTATAAGCTTTCATCTCTTGTAACTTTGGTTTATTTTTTGTAAAACAGTTATAAACCTTACCACTTTTACTTGTCTCATACACAAAAGAAGCATCTTTTGTAGCGAAATTATATTCATACCATTGGGCCTCTACCTCCGGAATATCTGGCATTGTATCCCAGTTAATAAGTTGTGTAAATGCAGCCTTCTTAGTGAGAAAGTTAGCAGCTGAGACTATTGCATCTTCCATTTTATTTAGGTTTGCCACCTTGTTTTGATAGGAGAGAGCATAAATAAAACTATTAGGCATAAACTGAGGTATTCCAACTGCTCCTGCATATGAACTTGCAAGGTTACATTGCTCAGGCTGTAGCCCTGCTTTATAGCAGTAGTTAATAATAGAAGCCATATTCGTTTTACCCATTTTAAGGAGCCATTTCTCTCTTGGTGAGTTTGGCTGAATTCGAACAACGATAGTGTTAAAAACTATAAAAGCATCATGACTCGGTTTAATCTTTCCAAGTTTTGTCTCTTTTAAAAGTATAGCAGCGATTATCTCACGGTTGACACCATACTTTTTCTCTACATAGTCATAGACTTTTTTATAGTTTTGAAGATTTTCTATCATTTTTGGTACATAGCTTACAAGTACATTATTGGCTTTTTTCTCTTGTTCTTGATGATGTTTTATTTTGCTTGGTTGTAGATAAGCCCAACTCACTTCATCATACTTTTTTGTTTTAAAGTAAGATGTTAAGAATTGGTTAGTATACTTATATGAAACACCAGACTTAATAGCTTGTTTACAAACATCTGAGTAATCTGTATTTTTAAAAGCACAATTGCTATACTGAGCTTGTAGTTGGGTACTGAGGATAAATAGTATGAGTAATATTTTAGTTTGCATTATTGATTTCTTTTAACCTTTTTTGTGTGCCTATATCGTGCCATATTTTTGTAAACACTTCACCGCTTATTTCTTCTTTATTGATACTTTCTCTTAAAAGTGGAGCGAGTGATTTCTTTTGAATGCCGATAGTATCAAATAGTGCCGGAGTATAGTACCCTATACCTGAGAATGTGAACATTTCATCTGCTTCATTTAAAACTAGACTATTCTTGATGGCAAAGTCCCCTTGTATATTATGCTCTGGATTTGGTACTAAAATTAGATGTGCTTTTTTTCCATGTAAGTCAAAACTTGCATCAAATTCATACTCACAGAAAATATCTCCATTAACAACTAAAAAAGGTTCAGTACCTAAAAGAGGTAGTGCTTTTTTTATGCCACCAGCAGATTCTAAGGCACCATATTTTTGCTCATCTGAGTAAGAGATTTTAATACCGTATTTTGAACCATTACCTAGATACTCAGGTATTTTATATCCTAAGTGAGCAATGTTTATGACTATCTCTTTAAAGCCATTTTTTATTAGTTTTTCTATGTGCCAAAGTATAAGTGCTTTACCCTGTACTTCTATAAGTGGTTTTGGAATTTTATCTGTTAATGGACGCATCCTTTCTCCTCGACCTGCTGCTAATATCATCGCTTTCATCTTAAATTGTACTTTTGTTAAGTTTCTGCAAAAAATGTGCAAACTCTTTTGTCTCTTCATATCTGAGGGCTGTTTCAATTATATACTTTAAGACGAGAGGAATATCTTTGAGGTAGCCATCTTTTTTATCCCGAAGGTGTAAGCGCGAGAAAATACCCAGTACTTTTATATGGCGTTGAAGCCCCGTAAAGTCAAACCATTTTATAAAGACTTCATCACTTACTCTAAGAGCTTGTTTATCTCGAAAGTAAAGAGCTAAGTCTTCTATATCTGCTCTCTTAAACTCTATATAACAATCTTTTAAAAGTGAAACTAAGTCATAAGTAATAGGACCAGTCATAGCATCTTGATAATCAATGACAGCTATCTCATCTTGAGGTGTGAGCATAATATTTCGAGAGTGAAAATCTCTATGAACAAAGACATCTTGAGGTTGTTGTAGTACAAGTTCAGATATAGAGTTGAGAGTATCTTTTATAAGTTCTTTTTCTTCTTTGTTTAAAGAGAGAGAAAGATTTTTCTCTAAGTACCACTCTTGCATTAAGTCCATCTCAAAATGTAAGAATACTTTATCATAAACAGGTAGAGACTGGCTTGCTGCGTTTTGCATCTTGAGTATCTCATCTATAGCATTTTTATAGTGTGTTTTAAAGTTAGAACTTTTTAAGACATCAAGAAGTTGTATATTTCCAAAATCTTCTAAAATAAGATATCCATATTTCTCATTTTTTTCTAAGATTTGTGGGGCTTTAACTCCTGCATTTAAAAGTCTTGCAGTTACATTTATAAAAGGTGAAAGAGACTCTAACTCCAAAGAACTATCCATGATAATACGAGTTTCTTTCTCTTTTGTTAAACGATAGTATTTACGAAAACTAGCATCTGCACTTGCAATACTCAGTACATAATCTTTATAAGGAGTTGTCTGTATCCAAGTTTGTATTTTATCCATATATAGCTCCTAGTTGTGAACTTTTTGTAGCTCCTGTGATAGAACATAAATCTACTTCTTGTTTATGAGTACGTTTATAAGCAAACCAAGCAAAGGCCATCGCTTCAAGTACATCACTGTTTACTCCTAGTTCATCACTGCATTTAAGTACACAAGTATTTAGCTCGCTTAGTCTTTGCATAAGAAACTTGTTTTTTGTACCACCACCGCAAACTATTAGACTTGTAATATCTCTGTCTTTTAAATCATTTGAGATACTAAGAGCAGTAAGTTCGAGTAGGGTTCTTTGTATATCTTGATCACTAAGGTGTGTGAAGTTTGTAAGTTTCTCTTCAAGCCAAAGAGCATTGAAGTACTCTCTTCCTGTACTCTTTGGAGCAGATTTTTGGAAGTACTTATCTTCGAGCATAAGTGTTAAAAGTGCCTTATTTAGTTTACCACTAGAAGCAAACTCTCCATCCTTATCATAAGGTTTGAGCTGTGTTTGACTAATCCACCAATCAAGTAAAACATTACCACAGCCTGAGTCCCATCCAAGTACTTGCTCTTCTAATATAGTGATGTTCGCCATACCACCTATGTTTAAAACAGCAACTTTTCCCTCTAATCGAGAAAAAAGAAACTTATGAAATGCAGGAGCAAAAGGAGCACCCTGCCCACCATTGGCTATATCCATACGTCTAAAATCGGCTATGGTAGTTATCTGTGTTTTTGATGCTACTATATTTGCATCGCCTAGTTGCATAGAAAAAGGTGTATGACCATTTGGTGAATGCCAAAGAGTTTGTCCATGTAAACCAATAGCAATTACATCCTCTCTGTTGATATTAAAGGCGAGTAAAAAAGTATTGATTGAATCGGCAAAAAGAGTTCCGAGTTTGTGTTCAAGAGTACCTAAAAATAAAAGTGTTTGGGGAGTTGAAATAACCTCTAAGACATCTTTTTTTAAGTCTAGGGGAAATGAGTACTCATGAAAATGAAGAAGTTCGCATGAAGTATCGTTTATCTGACATAGTACGATATCAACACCATCAAGACTAGTCCCAGACATGACACCTATATAGAGCTGTTTCTTGTGCATAGTCACCTCTTTTATTTTGTATTTACTTGCATTATAGCAAATGATACAGCTGTACCAATAGTTATCTGCCAAGCAAAACCTATACTAAAACCAAAAGTATAAGGCTGAAGGATAAGTACTGTTAGGAATCCACCAACAAGAGAATAGGGTACAAGCTGTACAGTTCCTCTTGAAGTAAATATAGCAGAGAAAAAAACTCCAAGTAAACCTGTGTATGCAAATGCCATTACTCCAAGTGCAAAACCGATGAGTGAGAGATCTGAGTATCTTTGCCAGAAGTAACTGAGCAGTGCCATAGCAAAGAGTAAAAGAGAAAAGAGTAAAACAGCATTACGAGATGCTTTTATGAAGTGGGCTTCACTGGTATTGGTGTCTTTTTTGAGTTTATATGGTCTGTAGAGATCTTCAATAGCGACTGAACTAAGTGCTCCTAAGACTGAGTTTGTACTTGAAAGTGCTGCTGCAATCGCTCCAATTGTAACAAACCCTCGTATTCCTTCTGGCATCTCGTTTAGTATATAGTACATAAAAACAGTGATTTTTTCGCCTTTAAAACTTTGTAGGATATCTGTACTTTGGTAGTGTACAAAAAGTAAAGCTCCTATGCTTAAAAAGAGTAAAACAATAGGGATAGTAAAAAGGATAGAGAGTATAAGTGAACGAGAAGCTTCTTCTTTATTCTTACAGGTGAGCACTCTTTGTGTCATATCTTGGTCAAGTCCAAATGCGGCAATGTTAAGAAGTAACCAACCACTCAGTAAGCCTATGATACTAAACTTTCCATCTAAACTAGTATCTATAATGGTGAGTTTATTTTCTTGATTTAAAATCTCGATAATTGCGACATCACCTAGTGAAGTATATAGATAAAAGAGGACAAGAAAACCTGCACTAACATAGGTGAGAGCTTGAATAACATCACTCAAAATAATAGACTTCACTCCTCCAAAATAGGTGTAAGCCAAAGCACCAAGGAGAAGTATAAAGATAGAAATTATCATATGGAGAAGTAAAATATCTAAAAATAGTATCATACTAATAGCAAGAGCTGCAATATAGAGTCTAGCTCCACTTGCCATAATCCGTCCTATTAAAAACATAATTCCAGCCTGTTTTTTAGCACTTTCACCATAACGGGACTCTAAAAGTTCATAAACAGTGATGGCATTAATGGCATAAAACTTTGGTACAAAAAACTTAGCAACAAATATAACGGCTAAAAGAGATGAGAAGTAAAAACCTATAAGTGTAAAGTTGTGAGTATAAGAGAACTCAGGAACCCCTAAGAATGTTGCAGCAGACTGTGTTGTAGCAAGTATACTGATGGCAACTGCGAGTAGAGGCATAGAGTTTGAAGCTGTAAAGTATTCCCGACTTGTATTTATTTTTTGACGAGAAAACCAGTAAGAGCTAAAGGCTAAAACACCAAAGTAGGCTAAAAATATTAACCAGTCAAGAGATGTGAAGCTACTATTTATCAAGAGCTGCTCTAATTTCATGCATAAAAACTTTTCCTGGGTCATTTTTCTCAGTTCTATATGACTTGTCTTTTTCTAACCAAAGTTCTGAATCTTCATAGTTTCTATATTCATAATGCCCAAGAACATTTGTGATACTCGAGTACTTATCTTTGAGATAATTTATAAGTGCGATGTTAGAAGTGAGTTGTGAGGCTGTTAAATCTTCACTTGTGTTATTTCTGCCACCTACATTTTCTATACCGATACTTGAATAATTTAATCCAATTACATGTCGAGCCATAGTATTATCAGGCATAAGTTGATATATAGTACCTCTACGGTCTATGAGATAATGTGCAGATACATTAAGAGTTGAGGCTTTTACAATATCCTTCCTATCACTAAACAGGAGTTCAGGGTTGAGCCTCTCGTAAGACTTGTTAAAGTCCATCATTGCAGTCCAGTGTACAACTATGTTTTTTGGAATGATATTTATGTTTTTTACATAAAATCCATAATGTGTTTTAATGTACTCTTTTGTGAGTTGTCTGCGTTTGTCTGTAAACACAATAGGCTTTTGGATGATAGAGTTTTTCGTATGCATATTCTTTATACGTTTATTAGCTTCTTTGATTTTTTCTAGAGAAATTGAACCATTTTTCACCTGCTTATATATAGTGTTTACTATATCTGAAACACTATTTCTTGCTAGTTGATTTCCAAAAAGTAAGATATCTACTCCCGCATTTATAGCTAGTTTTGTACTATCTTTAAGTGAATAATGCTCGGAAATTGCCTTCATCTGCATATCATCGCTGATGATGAGTCCTTTAAAATTGAGCTTTTCCCGTAGTAACTCAGTGTTTGTTTTATAGGAGAGTGTTGCTGGATATTTGTTATCAATAAAAGAGTTAAATACATGTGCAGTCATTATCGCATCGGCTCTGTTTTGTTTAATAAGTGTTTTATAGGGTTTTAGCTCTTTGTTACTCCATGTTTTACTCACATCAACAAAACCCCTATGCGAATCCCCTATAGAAGAACCATGCCCTGGAAAGTGTTTTAAAACAGAGATGATTTTCTTCTTTTTTTGAGCATCTATCACTATAGAAGCATACTTGACTACATCTTTACTCTCTCTTGCATACGAGCGTTCAAGCCCAACTATTACCTTATTCTTTGGATTAATACTCAGGTCAACAACAGGTGCAAAATTTAGATTAATGCCTAAGTCTTGGAGCATTTTTGACTGAGAATTATAAATTTTTTTTGCATCAGAAAGATTCATTAAAGAGATTCTTTTGGCAGAGGGAATGCTTATAAATCCATATTCAGATTTAAGTCGAGCTACTCGTCCTCCTTCTTGGTCTATACCGATAAAAAGAGGTTTAGAAGAGTAGCTATTTAAGTCATTTATGAGATGTTTTAGTTGGTAAGGATTAAGTATGTTTTTAACACGTTTTTTATCGTTATAGAACTTGTCAAAAAGAATGACACCACCTAAGTCATAACTTTGAATATCCTTTACAATCTGAGAGTTATAAAAAACAGCTTGTTCGTCAAAACCCACTATTAGCATCCTTCCTATCATCTTTTTAAGCTCTACATCTTCATTTGGTGCTGCATTAAGTAGTAAAAATGTTTGCAATAATAGTAAAAATATTTTCATGGTTTATCCCTCTTTCTTATGTACTAAGAGATTTATATCATTAATTACTTTAAATATAAGTGATTTAGTGAGCTCTTTTGTAACATTTTGTGGCTCAAAATGGTCACTCACTACTTTAAGAATGTATACATACTTAATAGCAGGAGAATGGGTAACAGCATCTAAGAATCCGTAAGACTCCATATCTACTACATCATATTTTACTTGGGTAATCGCTTCATGGACACAAACTATACTCTTTTTACCTTCTTTAAAAGAATGGGATACTCCATCATATATAACTTCACCTATTTCTAAAAGGGAGCCTATAGAATATTGCTTTTTAGCACCACATATCCCTATGTTTATATACATGTCTTCATCGGTTATGTCATACAGATTTATTAAGGCTTGTGTAGCTTCTCTTGCATTGATCACCCCAATTCCAGAGAGTATTATTTTTTTAGTTTTATCAGAATAAAGAGTGTATTTACCTAGTTTTGTTTTTGTGAGTTTATACTTATCTACAAAGGCTTGTGCCTCACTCTTTAATGCAATAACTATATAAATCAATGAGTTGTCCTTGAAAGTTAATTTTACTATTATAGTGAAAATACATAAGGAATCTTTTTATGGCCCCTTCAAATCCTGATTATTCTAATTTAGATTAGAATGATATAGCTAAAAAATTGGCTTAAAGTTCAAGCATATACGACTGTTTCTTAGTAGTTTCCTGAATGAGTCTGGACCAATTTCAGTAAAGTTACATCGGCTATAAAGAGCAATGACTATGAAACAATCTGAGGTGCAGCTCACTCTTAAAGGGAAGCTCTGGTACCCTATGTTTTGATGAACTTTAGAAATAGAAATAGAAACAGAGGTTGCTACTGAAGAGGCCAATAGTCCTTTCGAAGATAATCAATATTAAGAAGCAATATCTACAATTAAGATATAAGTAATTTTTTTTCGATATACTTTCAGTTCTCTTCTTTAGACCTGTGCAATGGTTACTAAAGGTAATGTGTCAGGGTAGGAATACAGCAGCACGCTTTTAGTGGTTATGTGCCGCAGGTATCTGGAGAAGAGTCTCTTATAAACTATCTCACTTTAATTTAAAAATAATACAACCCCAATTCATTTTACTAGCTATAGTCTTTCATAAAGTTCTCACATAATTCTGATACGATGGAGAGACTTCACTTGATGAGGCTATAGAAATTGGCTTAGGTTATGCCTAAATGTAGAACTTTGATACTTATAGAACTTTTAATCTCCACGGTTATACTTAGTATTTTGATGCTATTTTATATAAAAGTTAGGCAAACTTGAATCGTTTAAACCTTTAAACGAGTTTCCATTAGTGGTAAATAGTGAGTTTATAGCTGAAGAGTTAGGAGGGATAAGAATATTTTAAGTGGATAAAGAAAAAGACACTCAGAGTAACTTGTACACTTACTCTTTGAGGATACACAAGAGATACTTTTAAAGATTAATTTTCTCGAAATTTAGAGATACCACATGGCTGGTTTGGACTTGGTGGATTGTCTTTTAAATATGTTAAGTCTTCGAATGTTTGTGTAAGTACTTTTTTTTGTTGTAGAATTGGAAGCATAAGATTGTCTTTTTCATTGAGTGGAATATCCCAGTTTAAAAGTATAGTCTGTACTTCATCATCAAGCTCTTTGAGGGCATTTTGTATATGTATAATTGAATTCATGAGAGTAGTATAGCAAGATTTTATAAATATTTGGGTATAATTTCACTCTTAATTCTGTCTAAATACAGATGCAAGAATTTTACTTAAAGGATTATCGATGCCAAAAATGAAATCGGTAAAAGGCGCTGTTAAGCGTTTTAAAGTTAAGAAAAATGGTCAGATTAAGCGTGGTAAAGCGTTTAGAAGCCATATCTTAACTAAACAAGACGCTCAAACTCGTCGTGATCAAAATAAGTCAGCAACAGTTGCAAAAGCTGATGCTGCTAATATTAAGGCGATGATTAACTAATTTTAGTTTTTCATTACATCTCCAATTTATTTTAAAATTGGGCAAGACCACCAAAGTAGTGGCACCTTGACTGCGTTTAAGTAGCTGGGTAAAGAAAAAGGAAAGAAATGCCAAGAGTTAAAACAGGTGTTGTTCGTAGAAGAAGACACAAAAAGATATTAAAATTAGCGAAAGGTTTTTATAGTGGTCGTCGTAAGCACTTCCGTAAAGCCAAAGAGCAAATTGAACGTTCACTTTATTATGCATTCCGTGACCGTAAGCAGAAAAAACGTGAGTTCCGTAAACTATGGATCATCCGTATCAATGCAGCGGCTCGTTTAAATGGAATGAACTATTCATCTTTCATGAATGGTGTACATAAATCAGGTGTTGAACTTGACCGTAAAATTCTTGCTGATATGGCAATGAACGATGCAGCAGCATTTACTGCAGTTGCAGACGCTTCTAAAGCAGCATTAGCAAAATAGTCTAAATCCTTCGGGATTTAGTACTACTCCAACTTACCAAACCTTCAAATTTTTCTTTTTTAATTGAAATAAAAAGTTCCAAAATCTAAAATAAATCTGTTTATTATATTTCATAATTTATAATAAGTAAATAAAAACATACTATTTCAATACTTAATTTTTGCATATAGTTATAAGTAAAGTGTATTAAATATAAAAGATATCTATTTTAGGTATTATTCCTCATCAATAGCAAAAAATACTTCCTTTTCTTCTCCACAATCAGGACAAACCCAATCATCGGGTAAATCTTCAAAGGCAGTTCCAGGAGGAATATTAGCTTCAGGATCACCAACAGTAGGGTCATAGATATAATCACATGTAGGGCATTGATACCGTTTCATAATAACTCCTTTTTATGATTATATGTAAAGCTTATTAAAGAGTATCTTTGATAAGAGAATTAAAAAATAATCTTATCAATTCTTTTAATTCTGGTGTATAATTGGATAATTAATATAAGTAAGGAATTTTTATGAGTGAAAATAGAATCGTTCTTGGTGGTGGATGTTTTTGGTGTACTGAAGCAGTTTACCTTCAAGTTAAAGGTGTTATTAGTGTTGAGAGTGGATATGCAGGTGGAAATCGGCCAAATCCAAATTATCAAATGATTTGTACAGGTGTGAGTGGCTATGCTGAGATTATAGACATTAGATACGATGAGGATGTAATTAAACTTGATGACTTATTAGATATATTCTTTGCTGTACATAATCCAACAACCCTCAATCAACAAGGCGGCGATAAAGGAACTCAGTACCGTTCGGTTGTCTATTATACTAATGACTTAGAACATAAAGTTATTAATGATGGAATAAAGAGAAATCAAGCGAATTATGATGATGCAATTGTGACAGAAGTAAGTTCTCTTCCTGAGTGTGTATATCCTGCTGAAGATTATCACCAAAATTATTATGCATTAAACACAGATCAAGGTTATTGTCAAGCTGTGATAGCCCCAAAACTTCAAAAGTTTATGATTGGTTTTCCAGAAAAGATTTTAACAAAGTAAATTTTAGGATAAAAATGATTCGAGAAGCAAGATATGAAGAACTTGAAACTATATCAATTTTGATGAATGGAATTTTTGAGTTAAAGATGCGAGAGTTTTATAGTCCGCAAGCTCAGATAGGTTTTTTAAATCAGATAACTCTTAAGAGTTTACAAGAGAGTTATAATGATAAGAATATTTTTTATGTAAATGAAGAATTGACTGCTGTTCTTGAATTTGAAACATACTCGAATATAGCATTTCTTTTTTCTAAGTCTGAGAATAAAGGTAATGCTAAGGCTTTATGCCAGTATGCATTTGAGCATAAAAAGAGTGAAGCTTTAACAGTATGTGCATTTAAATATGCTATTTCGTATTATGAGAAAATTGGATTTAAGCAGGTCTCAAAAGAGATGATTCTTGAAGGAATTAACTTCACAATAATGGAGAGAAAAACCTAGTTTTACTGCAGTATTGCAGGATCAGTTTCACTGAGTTGACCCTCTGGGGTATCTAAAAGAAGTTCTATATCACAGTGTAGGTACTCTGAAGTTTTCAGGGCACTTTTAGTCTTATTCTCAAATGCAGCTTTTTTTGCGGAGAGAATAATATTACTTAAAAGAGATTGATTTATATCTTTTGTTGTGTAGCTTCCTTTGAGTTCTTTATTTATAAAAAGATTTATAGTTATTGGTATCTTTTCATTTAAAAGAGGGTGTTGTTTAAGAAGGGCATTCCTATTAATACTTAGCTGTGCATGAAATACTTCTTCTATGGAGTCACGAGCAAGTTGTAGTAAAACCGAACGACTCATTAGGTCTCCTTTAACTCATTTTCTATTTTATATCTATGAATAATTTTAATAACAATCATAACACTTATTACCTGAAAGAGTGCAGCTAAGATAAAAGCATAGTAGTGAAGGTTATCTATGGAATTTGCATTAAATGCGAGTGTTACCATCGCGATAAGTAAGGTAAGAGGCATAGAATGCGAAAGTCCCATCAAAACTGCATTTACAAGTCCTAATTCTTTAATGAATACTAAAGAAGCGATAATGCGCATAAGTATCATTACTAGTGTAATAATAAGTGCTTTTTGAATAAGTCCTTGTATTAAAAGTGCATCTAAATTAAATGAGCTTCCTATATGAATGAAAAAAATTGGAATTAAAAAACCAAAACCATAAGAGGCTAGCTTTTCAGGGAGTGCATGTTTATGTTCAAAAAATGTTGGGATAAATATACCTGCTAAAAATGCACCAAATGCAAGTTCAAGGTGAAGATAAAGCATCACAGCAATTAGAAGAAAAAATATTCCCATACTCAGACGAATATCTTGTTCTTTGTTATCTTTATGGGGCATCAGGACTAGTGAAACTTTTGGAAACCACCAAAAAACAAGTTGTATACAGCGAAAAAGTAAAAATATAAAGAGTAAAAAGGCAAGAAGTGACATAATAGTTTGAAAAAGATCCAGCCCAACACCTGAACTTAAAGTCGCAGAAGTAATAGTTAAAATAAGGATACTTGCAACCTCTCCAATCCCTCCAACTGTCATAGACATAGAAAGCCAAGGTGTTTTACCGTACTCCTTTGAGAGGGTGGCAACAAGAGCAACAGAGATAAGTGGAAGAAGCACCATAAAAACCTTTCCAAGTGAAAACTGTATAGCAAAGAGAATAGAAAAAGCATACAAAAAGATAAGATAGACAAAAACTTTTTTCATGATAATGGAAGAGGTGTTGAGTAATTTTTTAAGATTAATCTCCGTTCCTGCAATAAACATAAGGTACAGAAATCCAAACTCAGCGACTATGTCAAAAAGATGAGCACCATGTACAAACCCGACATAACCAAATAAAGAACCTAGTATTATCTCTATAGGGGTAGTGGGAAGTCTGAGAAATTTAGCAAGAAATGGAGAGAAGATAATGATGAGTGATATTGTCATAATTAATGTGATATTATCATTCATCTTTTCTCTACTCCATGTTAGACTTTTTTGGCGACTTCTAATTTGAGGGATTGTAGCATATCTAAGTCTTTATTCATAGCACGGCCACTTGTTGTAAGATAATTTCCTATAACAATAGAGTTTGCTCCATGTTCGAATATTTCAGACTGTCGATCACCAAACATAAGCTCTCTTCCCCCAGCAACCATAATTCGATCTGCCTTTGGAATCATCTTACGAGTTAGGGTGATAAGATCGAAGGCTTCTTCTATATCTAAAGAATTTGGCTCTAACTCTAAGGCTTCGTTATGATGATAAAAATTGATAGGAACAGAAGTAGGATTGAGTGAAGCGAGGGATTCTAGCATACTCACTCTATCAGCCTGTGTTTCACCTAGACCAAAAATACCACCAGTTATAAGTTTTAATCCTGCCTTTTTTACATTTTGACATGTCTCATAACGCTCACTCCAAGGGTGAGTTGTACATATCTCTTTATAAAAACTCTCACTTGTTTCTAAGTTATGGTTATATGCTTTAACCCCTGCTTCTTTTAAAGTAAGAAGTTGTTCAACTGAAGCAGTTCCATTACATGCAATTAGACGTAGTTCTGGGGCTACTTCTCGCACTGCTTTAGCAACATCACAAACGAACTTTAGAGTTTTAGGTTTAAGCCCTTTATCTGCTGTGACTAGACAAAAACCAAGTGCACCATTATCTCTAGCATTAATAGCTTCTTGCTTGATAAGTTTGATCTCTTTTTGTTTATAGCGATCTATATCTGCTTTATAACGAACACTTTGAGAACAAAACTTACAATCTTCTAAGCATGTTCCACTATTGATATTACAGATGGAGCACAAAAATATTTCTTGATTCATTTTAGTTTCCTTTCATATGTGAATTCTTCTGATTCAAATTTTTTTGCATTTTTTTCTTTACTAAAGTATGTAACTTTAAATTTCTTCTCTTTTATCTCAAGAAGTACACATTCTGAAACAGGTTTATTTCTTGCACATGATTCACCAGGATTTAAAAAGAGGGTACCTTCTATAAACTCTGACTTGAACTCATGTGTGTGCCCAAAAATAACTACTTCAGTATCTGGAGTCATATAAAAGGGAAGGTGCATGAGTTTGAAATTGGTATCAGCAAGTTTAAAGTAGTAAGGTTCTTGAACAAGGTTATAGTCATTATGAAACTCAACTAAGTGAGCATCATTATTACCATAAACACAGACATATCTTTTTCCACAGTTTTTTAAAAGTTCTAAAGTTTCATACTCGTAAACATCACCAGCATGAATGATAAACTCAGCACCATTCTCTATAAGTAAATCAAGTGTAGCTTTTGCTTTTTTTACTTTTGTATGAGTATCTGAGAGTATACCAATACGCATACTATTCTCCTTGAAAAAGAAGTAATTCCTTTCCAATTCCTATAATTAAAGCGACACCTAAGGGTGAGCAAGAGATCATTTTATTTTGTCTCTTCTTTGGGTGTCTCTTCTTCTCTAGGAGTACGAGCCTTACATTTAACACATTCATATACTTCTTTATTTCTATAAGTACGAGGTGCTAAAACACCTTTACAGCCTTTTTCTTTACACTTTATAGTCGTAGGTTCAAACTTAGAGATGAACTTACAATCAGGGTAATCATTACATCCCCAGAATGGACCACGACGAGAGTTTTTAAGTGAAATTGTTCCTCCACAATCAGGACATGGTGTATTAGAATTCTTCTCTTCTACATTAATACTTTTTGTATTTTTACAATCTGGATAATCAGAACATGCTAAAAACTGACCATTACGACCATTCTTAATGACCATATCCTTACCACATTTATCACATTTTTCTTCTGCTGTAGTCTCTTTTTTCTCTACTGCATTTCCCTCTTCATCACACTGTTCGGTATATTTACACTTAGGAAAACCACTACAAGCGATAAAGTTCCCAAAGCGACCTGAACGTAGGAGAAGTTCAGATTCTCCACATTTAGGGCATGTTCGTCCAAGTGGCTTTGCAAGTTTTAGACTTACAATATTTTCTTTTCCATCTGTAACTTGCTGCATAAATGGACTATAGAATTCAGCTAAAAGTTCTTGCCAGTCAAGTTTTCCTTCACTTACTTCATCAAGTCTCTCTTCCATGTTTGCAGTAAAAGAGATGTCAACTATGTTTGCAAAATGCTCTTCAAGTATCTTTGTTACAGTAAATGCCATCTCAGTTGGAACTATCTGTTTTTTCTCAATGTTTACATAAGTTCTTTGACTTAGTGTTGCAACTGTTGGTGCATAAGTAGATGGACGACCAACACCCTCAGACTCTAGCTTTTTGATAAGACTTGCTTCAGAGTAACGTGCTGGTGGTTCTGTAAAATGTTGTTCAGGTTTAACACTTTGAGTCTCTGCTTTGTCACCTTTTGTAAGAGTTGGAAGTAGTTTATCCTTATCTTCAGCTCCAGTTACAGCATAAAAACCATCAAATATTAACTTTCTACCACTTGCACGGTACTCATTTTCTTCACCTGTAAAAATGATGCTTTGTTGCTCAAATCTAGCATCTTCCATTTGACAAGCCATAAAACGCTCATAAATGAGACGATACAGTTTAATCTCATCTGCTTTTAGAAAACTTTGCGCAACTTCAGGAGTAAATGAAAGCATAGTAGGACGGATAGCCTCGTGAGCTTCTTGTGCACCTTTAGACTTTTTCGTGTAAACTTTAGGCTCTTTTGGAAGATACTTCTTCCCAAATCTATTTTCTATGACACCACGAACATTATCAACTGCTTCATTTGCTAAGTTAAGTGAATCTGTTCTCATATAAGTGATAACACCTGAAGTGCCATCTGGTGTTTTTACACCCTCATAAAGAGACTGTGCAATCATCATCGTGCGTTTAGGAGTAAATCCAAGTTTAGAGGATGCAGTCTGTTGCAATGTTGAAGTCATAAAAGGTGGAGGTGTTGCAGACTTTCTCTCTTTTGTCTCTATTTTAGAGATTATAAAATTATCTGCATTTACACTCTTCTCTATGACTAAAGCTTGTTCTTTATTTTCAATACTCATCTTCGTAATCTTATCACCCTTATGAGAGATAAGATTTGCATCAATGTTCTTTTTGAAAACTGTGTCAATAGACCAGTACTCAACAGGAATAAAGGCTTGAATCTCGCGTTCACGGTCTACAACAAGTTTAAGAGTAGAAGATTGTACACGACCACCTGAAAGACCTTTTTGGATTTTAGATGCTAGGAGTGGAGAGAGTTTATAACCTACAACACGGTCAAGCATACGACGAGCTTGTTGAGCATTAATCATATCCATATCTAATGTACGTGCAGATTCTAGTGCATGTTTGATAGCAGTTTTCGTAATCTCGTGAAAAACGATACGTGGTAGAGTGGCTGGATCTTTTTTCATAGCATGGGCAATATGCCAGCCAATTGCTTCACCCTCGCGATCCTCATCGGTTGCGATATAGATAGTATCTGCTTTTTTTGCAAGTGCTTTTATCTCTTTTACAATGGCTGCATTTTCCTTTGCTACAGAGTAAGTAGGAATAAGGTGTCCACTTTCTTCATCAAGTGTAATTCCAAAGCGAGATTTAGGTAAGTCACGGATGTGACCTTTAGAGGCAATAACCTCATAACCTTTCCCTAAAAAGTTTTTAATGGTCTTAGCTTTTGCTGGTGACTCTACGATAATTAAGTTCAAATTGTATTCCCATATATAGTATAGTAAATCGTTTTAGTTTTGGAAGTGTATCAAAAAAAGATTAAAAGTCTAAATTTAAAAGAATTTACAAAAAAGCTAAAGTTATTTTTGTGGATACCGATCTCCCTTCTATATCAAGGCAAGGAAGCTAAGATACAAATTAACTTTAGAGCATTAAGCTCTACCCAAAAAGGATTTTCATGGGTTTTAGAATTAACACAAATATAGGTGCATTAAATGCATTTAAATGCTGCAGCGAATAGTCAAGAACTTAACAAAAGTTTAAACTCACTTTCTTCAGGTCTTAGAATTAACAAAGCATCTGATGATTCAGCTGGTTTAGCAATTGCTAACAAACTTTCAGCTCAGTCTGCAGGTCTTGGACAAGCAATTAAAAATGCTAATGATGGTATTGGTATGATTCAAACTGCTGATGGTGCTTTAGAAGAGTTCGGAAACATTATGCAAAGAGTTCGTGTACTTGCTATTCAAGCTTCGAATGATACACAAGATGATACATCTCGTGGATATATTCAACAAGAAGTAACAGCATTAATGGAAGCAGCTGAAGCTATTGCTGATACTACTAAGTTTAATGGTATTAATTAACCTTTTAAATACAAGCACTGCCTTTGACTTCCAAGTTGGTGCTTATGCAGGTGAGAAAATATCAGTTACTACAGGTGATATGCAAGCAAGTGCAATTGGAATCGAGCGAACTGTAGCACTAGAGATAGATGTAGTTGAAGTAGGTGATCTCCTCGCTGATGGAACTATCGCAATATCAGCAGTTGCAGAAGATGCGACGGGAACATTTCGTGATTCTGTTCATACCAAAGATCATGCTCAAGCAATGATCACTAAAATGGATGCTGTAATTAAGACAGTTGATGGTACTCGTGCTAGTCTTGGTGCGGCTCAAAATAAACTAGAGTCTACAGTTAGAAATATTTCTGTAACTGCAGTAAATATTGCAGCAGCTGAGTCTAACATTCGTGATGTTGACTTTGCAGCAGAAAGTGCAA
>QNZS01000038.1 GCA_003978465.1 Sulfurimonas sp.
ATATTATAATTGATTCTCCATTTTATCTAATTCAAGCTTTTAAAGCTCATAAAAATAATAATTTATAATTTCTAAATAATTTTGGTAAAATATAAATACGATAAGTATTGGAAAAGTCTACATTCTTGTGAAGCAAGTTCTGAAAGTTATGGGTCTTATATTCTAAGAGCCCAAACTAGCAGATATATATTTACACCTTCTCTCTTTTATTAATCTATCATAATTTAATGTATCAATAGAGAAAATTATGAAAAGCACAGCCCTTATTTTTACTACACTTGTATCAACTAGCTCACTATATTAAGTGCAATTTACTAATACTATAGTTAACTAGATAGATGTACTTAAACTAAACTTGCAACTTAAATTTAAAGAGGAAAGTAATATTAAATTTATACTTGGATATGCAAATAGTCTTTTCTCAAAAACAAAAAAAAACGAGATGGTGCTCACAAGCAGCATAGTTTAAACTCGCTCTTAACTATGAGTTTTGAGTAATTAGTTCTTCAAGCAGTTTTGTTTGCTTCTTCGCTTCTTTGAGTCGTTCTTTGTTGACACTAAAAGCATCAAGCAACAAAATAAGAAATAGTGATATTAAAATATACATAATTGTGGAAAAGATTGAAAGAGGAATTCCCAAAAATATTGAGAATTTAAAAGTAAAAAAAGCACCTATGAGCACTATAGCCCATGATGCTCCTTGCAATAACCCTATTATACGGTCATACATATCTTTTTGCATCTATTTAAAAGCCTAGTGCTCTTCAATAGTTACTGCACCACCAAGGTAAACATATGTAAGCATCATGAAGATAAAAGCTTGTAATAATGCCATAAATGTTAATAGTGCAAATGGAATCATTGGTAAAATCCATGGAGCTAACATCAGGATAACCATTAAGAACATATCATCACCTTTTACATTTCCAAAAAGACGGAACGAAAGAGACACTAAACGTGAGAAGTGAGATACGATTTCAATTGGAAACATTAACCAATATAGCCACCATACTGGACCTAAAAAGTGTTTGAAATACTTTACAATACCTTGACGACGGATACCTTCAAAGTTGTAGTAAACAAATACAACAAGTGCTAAAGTTAAAGGCATTTCAAGAAATGCAGTTGGTGCTTCAAAACCTGGAATAACACCGATTAAGTTAGCGATACCAACAAAAAGACCAATAGTCGCAACAAGTGGAAGGTAACGACGAGCAGGCTCTCTACCCATTACATCAGTTCCCATCTGTAAAACACCACCGATATATGCTTCCATTAGGTTTTGAGTGCCCTTAGGAACTAACTGTAAGTTACTCATAGCTACTCTCACAAGTAAAAGAGCAGCACCTGCTGAAAGTAGTAAGTGTGTGATATAGATAAAAGTCTTATCATGTGTAAAAAGTCCGAAAAATGTAAATAATTCTGGCATAGAAGAGCTCCCTGTCTTAAAATAATTACGAGATTATAGTCAAACTTGCATTAAAACATTCTAAGTCTTGTTATAATTTCATTATAAACCTAAGAATAAGGAAGTTTTGTCATGAATATTTTTCAAACATTATCATTAGTTACACTCAGCTCAAGCATACTTTTAGCAGTATCTCCAAAGGAAATTGACAACTTAGAGTCGATTGTAAAAATAGGAAATGAAAGTTCTATTCTACTTATAAAAACACTTGGTCAAAATATGAAAAAAAGTATGAAATCTGGTGGAGTTTTACATGCACTCGATTTTTGTTCAAACCAAGCATATACATTAACACAAGAAGTAAATAAAAAACTCCCTAGAGGTGTGAGTGTTAAACGTGTAAGCGTGAAGTATAGAAGTCAGCAAAATATACCATCACAGAAAGAACGTACTATTCTTGAGTCCCTACAATCCTTAAAAGTCTCTAATGTAATACTTCCTAACTATGTCCTCCAAAAAATTGACAAGAATACCTATAAGTACTATAAACCTTTAATTATAAATAAAATAGCTTGTCTCAAATGTCATGGTGATATAAAAAATATTGAGCTTAAACACGAAATTGCAAAGAGATACCCTCTTGACAGTGCAACTGGTTATAAAATAGGTGATTTACGTGGAGCGATTATTGTTACCATAGAGAAGTCTATAAAGTAAGCATAATACTTACTCTATTTTGCAAAGACTGTTGCTCGGATTTCACGAATAACATTTACTTTAACTTCACCAGGGTACTGAACTCTCTCTTCTATCTCTTTAGCAATCTCTCTTGCCATTAAAATAGACTCATCATCATTAATTAGTGTTGCATTTACTATAACTCTAACTTCTCTTCCTGCATTTATAGCATAAGCCTGTTTAACACCGCTATGTGCCGAAGCTATCTCTTCTATATCAGTTACACGTTTTAAAAATGACTCCAGTACTTCACGTCTTGCACCTGGACGAGCAGCTGAAAGTGAATCTGCTGCACAAACTGCACCACATTCTATAGAGTTTATCTCTTGTTGTCCATGATGAGCATAGATTGCATTTATAACTACTTCATCTTCATTATAACGGTTACATATTTCAGCACCTAAGTCTACATGGTTTCCCTCATGGTCATGCGTCATTGCTTTACCTATATCATGAAGTAAACCTGCACGTTTTGCTAGTTTAATATCTCCACCCATCTCGGCTGTCATGATACCTGCTAAATGTGCCACTTCAAGTGTATGAGCAAGAGCATTCTGACCATAACTAGCACGGTAACGAAGTCGTCCAATAAGTCTCATTAGCTCGGGGTGCATTACACCTATATTTAACTCAGAGACAATTTCTTCACCCTCAGCTAAAATATTACCTTCAAACTCATTTGTAACTTTTGCATATATTTCTTCAATACGAGCCGGTTGAATACGCCCGTCCTCAATAAGAAGTTGCAGAGTTTTTGTAGCGATTGCACGTCTATAAAGATTAAAACTGCTTACAAGTATAGCGTGTGGAGTATCATCAATGATAATATCAACACCCATAAGTGTCTCAAGAGCTTTAATGTTTCGCCCCTCTTTACCAATGATACGACCTTTGAGTTCATCGTTATCTAAATGTACAAGGTTTGTTAACCGCTCACTAGCAAACTCACCAGCAAAACGACTTATAGCCTGAGAAAGGATAAAGTTAGCTTTTCGCTCACCTTCTTCTCTTGCTTCATTCTCATAACGTCTAACGATATGAGCTATGTCACCCCTAGCCTTATACTCCACTTTTTTAAGGAGTGCAGTGTTTGCTTCTTCTTTTGTCATACCGGCACTATGTTCTATCACATGTAAAGCTTCGTCTATCTTCTTTTCATATTTTTCTTGTAATGATATTAAAGATTTTTCACTTCTTTCTAAATTAAATTTTTTGGTTTTGATGATAACTGTGTCTTCTTGCAGTTTTTCTTGTTCATCTCGCTTGTAGCGTTTAAAACTCTGCTCTTTATGTATGAGTGCATCTTCGCGTTGACTCATATCTGCTTTTACTTTTTGTTTAGTATTATCGAAACTTTTTTGTGCTGCATGTTCAATCTCTAAAGATTTCAGACGAGCACGTTCAAGCAGCATTTCTGCTTCATGCTCTATTACATTTGCTTTAGCCATCGCTTGTTGTTTATAAACATCAAAATTAGCATTTGTTAATTTTTTAGAAATGTAAAACCCAACAACACCACTGATTATGGCAGTTCCTCCACCTAGCAGTATTTCGTTTAACATTATATTGTTCCTATTATTTTCTTTGGTGTTATTAGTACGTCACAAGATATATCGTGAGCATCACAAATAAGCTCTTTTGTGTAACATAGTTCGAGTTGTGTAAAAATTGTATACGGTTTTTTTTGTAGTTTTTCAAAAAAACGATCATACATCCCTCTTCCAAAACCAACTCTTTGTAAATTTCCATCCATCCCAACTATTGGAACTATGGCTATATCAATTTTACTTATTTTTCTATTTGTATTACCTGCTTCAAAAATATTAAACTTTTTTCTTCTCAGAGGTAGCCTAAATGGTACCATCTTAAAACTTTGCTCAACCATAAATGGTATGTAAATATCATTGTTCTTGCGTAGTTTTACAAGGGTCTTCACAATATTTACTTCCATATCTAGTGGATAGTAAAAAAGAATTTTCTGTCTTTTTTTACTTTTTAATAACATTAATAGTTTTTTATTTACTAATGCTGTTTTATAAAGTCTATTATGCACGGAACTATTTTTCAAAGTTTTTAAGCTGTCTTGTCTAAATGTAGTTTTACTTAGAGTCATATTTAATCTTTTATTGCTATAATTTCTTTTGTCATTTGCTTACAAATTATCATTTTTTTCATTTGAACTGCAATGATTTATACTATTATTACACAAATAAAACAAATTAAAGGTTAAAAATATTATGTCAAAATTTTCTATTCTTATATCCATATTTCTAGTGAGTTTATTTTTTAGTGCTTGTTCTAACGATGAGAGTACTTCAGATGAAGGAAAATCTATGCTCTCAACTAATGAATTTTTACTTACAGAACTAGATAAAATGCAGTACATAGTGAAAAAAAGTCCTACTGGTTTTACTGTAAAAAAGGCAAAAGGAAAAGTTATTATTCTAAATATATTTGCTACTTGGTGTCCTCCTTGTCAAGTAGAAGCTTCACATTTAGCTTCATTACAAGAAAAGTATAAGGACTCTATACTTATTCTTGGTGTAACTATTGAAGATAATATTAAAAATGAAAAGCTCCAAGCATTTAGAGAAAAGTATAATGCTAATTATGCACTCGTAAACTCTAATGAAAATTCCCGTTTAGTTGATGCAGTAGCAAGAAAGCTAAAAATAGGTAAAAACTTTGGTATTCCTTTAATTGCTATGTATAAAGATGATGTACTAATCAATTTTTATCAAGGTGCCGTTGAAGAAGAGTTTATCGAAAGTGATATAAAGAAAGCACTAGGACTCTAGATGTTTGGTTTTATCAAAAAAGGACTTGCAAAAACAGTTGAAGCTCTAAAAACAGTAGTTCCTAAGAAAAAAGTAACTTTCACCCATGAAGAACTAGAAGAAATTTTACTTGAGGCTGATGTTGAGTATGACTTAGTTGACATCATCATTAATGAGATTTATCAAGATAAGGTAACACGTGAGATACTCCGCTCCAAACTTCTAGCTACTCTAGCGCATACTAGATATATTGAACCCGAATTTATAGCTCCTTTTGTTGAACTAGTTGTAGGTGTTAATGGCGCTGGTAAGACAACAACTATCTCTAAACTAGCACACAAGTATAAAAGTGAAGGGAAAAGTGTTATTTTAGGTGCTGGAGATACATTTCGTGCAGCAGCTATTGAGCAGCTTACCCTTTGGTCACAAAGACTTGATATCCCTATAGTTGCTTCTAAGCAAGGACATGACAGTTCAGCCGTTGCATACGATACTATTGACTCTGCAAAAAGTAAGGGTATAGATCATGTTATCATCGATACAGCTGGAAGACTTCATACTCAAACTAACCTAGCAAATGAGCTTATAAAGATAAATCGTATTTGTGATAAGTCTCATTCAGGTACTCCACATAGAACTGTTCTTATTCTTGACGGTACACAGGGGAACTCTGCAATAGCTCAAGCAAAAGCTTTTAATGAGATGATAGGCATTGATGCAATTATAATTACTAAACTTGATGGAACTGCAAAAGGGGGAAGTATCTTCTCTATCGCTTATGCCCTTGAACTTCCTATCATTTACATAGGAACGGGTGAACAGCCAGAAGACTTGGTTCCCTTTAACAAGTTTGAGTTTGTTGATGGTCTTTTAGATGCTCTTTTTGTAGAAGAAGTCTAAGAACTTTTAACAAAAATATGGCCATAAGCCATATTTCACAACTTTTATCTCTTTTTATACTACAATTTTCCTAATAAAACCAACAAAAAGACAAACTAATGGCTAAAAAAAAGTACTCTTTGAGTGTCAGCATTGTGGACTTACAACTCCGAAATGGATGGGAAAATGTACGAACTGTGGTGCATGGGATAGTTTTATTGAACTAAACGAGCATCAGCAAGAGGTTGTAAAACAGACAAAATCAACTATCCATAAAAATACTAAAGCTATTAGTATCACTGCTATAAAAGAAGAAGAAGTATATAGATACTCTTCACTTGATGATGAACTTGATAAAATTTTAGGTGGTGGAGTAGTTCCTGGAAGCCTCACACTCATAGGTGAAAGCCCAGGTGTTGGTAAGTCTACCCCCACTACTCAAAGTTGGCTCAAACATAGCAAGTTTAGGTAAAAATGTTTTATATGTAACAGGTGAAGAGTCAGCAGGACAGATAAAGCTTCGTGCTAATCGTTTAAATTCAAACTATCTATTCTGAAGCCATTACATCGGCACCAGGAAGTGTAACTCAGGTTCGTCAAATCACATTTGAACTCATGCGAATCGCAAAAGAGAGAGATATCGCTATCTTTATCATCGGGCATATTACAGAAGAGGGTTCTATCGCTGGTCCTCGTGTTTTAGAACATATGGTAGACACTGTCCTTTACTTTGAAGGTGATTCTTCTCAAGAGTTGCGTATTCTTCGTGGTTTTAAGAACTGTTTTGGTCCAACAAGTAAGATAGGAGTTCTTGAGATGCGGGCTGAAGGTCTTGTTTCTGCCACAGATGTAGCCTCGCATTTTTTTAACCGTAACTCGCAACAGAGTGGTTCAGTACTTACAGTTATCATGGAGGGGTCTCGTCCTATTATCTTAGAAGTCCAAGCACTTGTTTCAGAGTCTCATACAAGTAACTCTAAACACCAAGCAACTGTTTTTGATAACAACAGACTAAACATGCTTTTAGCACTCCTAGAGAGAAAACTAGAAATACCTCTCTCAGGATATGATGTATTTATTGGAGAAGTCTCCTTAGTCGGTGATGTAAGAGAGGTATATGCCCTTGATGTTAGACTAAAAGAGGCAAAAATGCAAAATATTATAAAAGCTCTAATAGCCAAAGAATCCCTTGAAAAATCACCAATAAAGAAATATATAGTTGATGAAGTTACAAAACTTTTAGAATGGTATTAAAATTTGTAATTAATTATAAATATTCGCTATACTAACAGTACTAATACATTCAAGGAAGAATAATGGCTGAAGAAGAAACTACACCCGTAGAGAAAAAATCAAGTAAGATGTTGATGATGATTATCATCATCGTACTTTTTTTAATAATCATTATAGGTGGAATTGTAACTGTTTTATTAATGAGTGATGATGAAGAAATGCCTACTAATAATAGACAGATGCAAGAGATGAATACACCAAAAAGAAATATCTTTAAAGGGCCATCTGCTCAGTATAATAACTCTCGACAGTTACGTGATATTGGTATTTTATATCCACTAGATACATTTACAGTAAACCTTAAAAGTGATGCAGGGCGTCGTTATCTAAAAGTAACTATGAGTTTAGAGCTTGAAGGTGAAGAGTTAAGCCTAGAACTTGATGCAAAATCACCAGTTATACGTGACAGGATTATTCGTATACTTACTTCAAAAATGCTTGAAGAAATTTCTTCGAAAAAAGGAAAACAAAAAGTTAGCCAACAAATTATAGATGTTTTAAATGCCATGATAAGTGATGGTACTATTCGTGGTATCTACTTTACAGAATTTATTATTCAGTAAGAAAATACTTTATATATGATAGGTATTGATCTTATAAAAACTTCTCGCATGGAATGTTTAATGCAGCGCTTTGGAGAGAAGGGACTTCTAAAATTTCTTTCAAAAGATGAACTCTTACTTATAAAAACACATAAAACAGCAGCTGGATTCTGGGCTATTAAAGAAGCTTTTTCTAAGGCTTTAGGCACAGGTATAGGAAAGCACTGTTCATTTCATGATATTAGAATTTATAAAACAGATAAGGGTGCACCTAAACTCTCTCTGAGTAAAAAAATTATTGATAAGTTTAAAATTATTGATGTAAGTGTCTCCATCACACATGATGGAGAGTATGCGGTTAGTGTTGTTGCTGTAGAGGTTTTATCCTCCTCCAACAAAGTCAAGCAGTTCTAGTTTATCCCCATCATTTAAACGATGTGTACCCCAGCTATTTTGCTTTACTATATCCATATTTACAGCGGCTGCCATAACCTTCCCTTCAAGTTCTAAAACTTTTAGTAAGTCTTCAATAGTAATACTTTCATTAAAATCTTTATCTTGACCATTTACAATTATATTCATATTCTCTCTTTTTTTATACGCAAAATATTCTATTCTCATAATTGTAGCCATATAACTTTAATAGTAACTACTATAATTTAAAGTTTAGAGATATACTCAGATAGTGTTTTTATTTCATCACTGCTTAGTTTATTTACTTGAAGTTTTATAACACTTTTTATACTTCCACTATATCATCCATCTTCATATCAATTGATAGCATCACTTCATCCCTTAATACTTTTAAATTTATTGACTTAACAGTTTTCGGTATTACTTTTCTTATCTCAATTAAAACTTCTTTACTTACCCTTTTTTACTTATAGCTTCAACACTCTCTTTAACCATTTCCTCAACACTTTTACTTATCCTAATAGACTCTACTTTAAGCACTTTGACTATTTGTTCTGTACTTTGAGAAATCTTTTCTTGTGCATTTTGTGTTTCTTATGACTTCTCTTGAGTACATCCCACAAACAGTAGTGTAACTACTAATCATAAAAGTATTTTTATTTATTTTACCTAATTATACAAAAGTTTATCAAGATGAGTATCAAATTCTAGACGAAATGTATATTTTATACACATTAATAGCAGCTAAAAATAAATAAGATTTTTTTATCCCCAAAGATACACTAGCAGCGAGCATTATCCAGGGAGAGCTCTCTACCATATCGTTAAATATTATCTTGTATCTCACCTATACTTAAGTTTAAACATACTCCCACAGGGATAAAACTAAGCTTGGTCACATGAAGTAAAATTATCACTGCATTTAAACCTTTTACTAAATCAAAGGTGAGAAGTGCATGATTAAAAGATTCATCTTGTAATGCGATTACTAACTTATCAGCTTCAAGACTCAAACTCACTATCAAGATAATCATATTAAAAAGTATAAAAATCTTTTAAAAAATTCCTCTAATTATTTATAAATCTTTTTTAGCTATAATTGCATATGAATTTTGAACCCTATCCATTTGAAAAACTAAATAATTTACTCAAAAATATTATACCTAACCAAAATTTGGCTCCTTCTGTCCTTACTATAGGCGAACCTCAGTTTGAAACACCAGCATTTATCCAAAAAGCTCTATCAGATAATACTCCTCTACTTAAAAAATATCCTAAAACAGGTGGAGAAGTTAATCTTAGAGAGGCGATCAAGGCTTTTATAAAACGACGTTTTAATACAAGCCTTAGTGATGCAGAGATTATCCCTTGTTTTGGAACAAGAGAAGTACTTTTTAACTTCCCTCAGTTTTTACTTTTTGACAAAAAAAACCCTGTTATGGCTTACACAAATCCTTTTTATCAGATCTATGAGGGTGCAGCACTTGCTACTCACTCACGTGTAATTCATATCAACCTTACAAAAGAAAATGACTTTAAACCAGAGATAAATGAAGAAGAATTAGCAGAGTGTGACCTCGTAATTTTAAACTTTCCTAACAATCCAACTACATCTACTTTAACACTAGATGAACTGGGTCAATGGGTAAAACTTGCACTAAAACACAACTTTGTACTTTTAAATGATGAGTGTTATAGTGAGATATATGCGCATTCTCCCTCACCTTCTCTTTTAGAAGCTTCTACTCATGTAGGCAACAGTGAATTTAAAAATATTCTTGTTATAAATTCTATTTCTAAACGCTCATCTGCACCGGGACTGCGTTCTGGTTTTATCGCTGGTGATGCAGAGATACTACGGGAATATATGAAGTACAGAACTTATATAGGTTGTGCATCCCCCCTTCCACTTCAAAGTGCAGCAGCAGCAGCTTGGAATGATGAAGAGCATGTCATAACTTCACGAAAGATATATAAAGAAAACTTTATAATTGCAAAAGAGATACTCGGAACGGAGATACCATCTGCTACTTTTTATCTTTGGATAGAAGTAAAAGATGCCCTGGAGTTTACAAAAAAACTTTATGAGAAATACAATGTAAAAGTCCTTCCGGGTGAGTTTTTAGCAAGAAGTAGCCATAAAGAAAAAAATCCTGGTTTAGGTTACATCCGAATAGCATTAGTTGAAAACCAAGAAAAAACGAGAAGTGCATTACAAAGAATCAAGGATTGTCTCAATGGATAAAGTGAAAGACCTAAAAACAAAAGTACTTAAAGCACAACAAGAAAGTGATATAGCCTCTTTATATGTCTTAGAGCAAAAGGCACATGAGGTATTTGATGAAGATACAATCGCTGGTTTTTATGCAAGTATACTTGACTTAGCACTAGAAAAACTCACAGATACTTTAGAGTCACATAGAAAGATGGACATGAGTGAAGTTCAAGACTTTGCAACAGTTCGTGCACTCTATGAATATGCGATGGAACATTATTCAGCAGGTGAACCAAAAGATGCATCAGCACTCTTTGAAGTACTCAGTGGTTTAACAAATGATAAAAATTTTGCTAAGGCACTTAAGTTTCACTGGATAGCTTCTGCAGCAAAAATGAGTTTAGACGATTTTATGTCAAAGATAGCTGATATTGACATGACTCAAACTAAGGGAACTTTTTATATCTCTGCATTTACAAAAGAGGCACAAAATGTGCTAGATAATGTGTAATAAGAAAGGGTTTAATATATGAAAATACATTTTATTGGAATCGGTGGCATCGGTATCTCTGGACTCGCTCAATATATGCACTTTAAAGGTCATACGGTAAGTGGCTCTGATATTAAAGATAGTCTCATCACTAGTAAACTACGTAAAATGGGAATGACTATTACAGTACCTCATTCAAAAATGGCTATAGATAACCAAAACTTAGTTATTCACTCAGCCATTATTAGCCCTCAGAATTCAGAAATAATTGCAGCAAAAGCTAAGGGTATAGAAGTACTCGCTAGACGAGAAGCACTTGTAAAAATTCTTGATGATAAAAAAGTGTATTCTGTTGCTGGTGCACATGGCAAAAGTACTACAACTGCAATACTTACAGCTATTATGAATGGTTCAGCTATCATAGGTGCTGAGTCTAAAGCCTTTGGTTCAAATGTTCGCTATGATGCATCAACTGATGTTTTGCTATTTGAAGCGGATGAGTCTGATGGAAGTTTTATAAACTCAAATGCATACTGCGCTATAGTCATCAATGCGGAACCAGAGCATATGGAATACTACGACTACAACCACGATAGATTTTATGACTGTTACAAGACTTTTATAAATGCAGCACCTTGTAGAGTATTAAATGCAGAAGACCCATTTTTAAGTACCTTAGTAGATACAGTAGAGGCACAATGGCTCTACCCTTCAACTGATATCACAAAAGTCAACTACACTCTTGTAAACAACGAGCCTCATACAAAATTTGAGTTTCGTAACTTTGGTGAATTTAGTGTTTGGGGATTTGGAAAGCATATAGCACTTGATGCTGCTTTAGCTATTTTAGCCGCACTGAACTCTATGGATATAGAAGATATCCGTACAAATCTTTTAAACTTTAAAGGTATCAAAAAACGTTTTGATATAGTTGGTGCAGAAGATGATAGTGTAATCATAGATGACTATGCTCACCACCCAACAGAGATAAAAGCAACATTTGAATCAGTGAAAGAATATGCAAAGCTCAAAGGCTTCCAAAAGATTACTGCTATTTGGCAACCACATAAATACTCTCGAACTATAGATAATCTTGAAGAATTTAGAAAATGTTTTGATGGGGCAGATGAGCTTATCATACTTCCAGTTTGGGCTGCTAATGAAGAACATCGTCATATAGATTTTGCCCATGAGTTTAAGGCATATAATCTTACAATTGCAGACACAATTAAACGTGCAAATAACCACATAACTGTGATTAAAGATGCACAGAATTTACAAACACTAGATAAGGGCCTTATAATAGGCTTTGGCGCTGGTGATATTTCATACCAAATAAGAGGAACTGCTTAATGACATATATATTAGGTCTTGTTGTTATAGGGTTCTTTTTTTTAGCCCTACATTATTTTACTGAGTTTGACCATATGCAAAAGGTGTATATAGTCATCATTGTACTCTCTATTCTTTCTGTTGCTGTTATGTACAACGAGTACAATAAACAAGAGAACAAAAAAATGCTTGATGCTGTTTTAAAGTACAAGCAAGGACAGACTCTCAAATGTGAAGACAAAGATGTCAACAGTTTCAATTACACTCTAAGCATCGGCACTTATACTTTTATTGGACGAAAGAATACTCCAAACTATTCGGAGATGATTAGTGCATCTACATGTCAGTAAGTACTAAACAGGAGAGAATAAACACTCTTATAAAACAGCTCGATATTCACGAGCATATTGAACAATTTTCAAGCTTTTTCTCACGTGAGAGCTCTCTTTATATAGAGGGTGATCAAGAGCTTCACTTCAAATATATCAAAGCCCTTGATAAGTTAGAATTCAAAGCACCTCCAAAGGTTACCGATTTTACAACTATTAAACAGCATCTAAAGAAGCAAGGTGTTTTAAACTTTGAACAGATCTTTGAGATAGTAAAAATTGTTCGTTATTTTAGATACTTTAGGAACCGTAAAATTGATGGTATTATTGGCGATTTTATGGCTAAGTTTGATATCCCAGAGAAATTTACTGAAGTTGAAAAATATTTTACCCATGATGGTAAGTTTGAAGAAAACCTTGATGAAAACCTTTTTGGACTCTCTGCTCGTATAAAAGAGCATCGTAATGTAATGTCGAGCTCACTCAAACGTATGATGGGAAGTTCCAAACTTGCTGGGTACCTCATAGACACTCAAGTACACTTTGTAAACAATGAAGACTGTCTTTTAGTTCGTGGTGGTTTTAACCATGTTTTAAAAGGTGCTGTTGTTGGTCGCTCATCTGGTGGTTTCTTTTTTGTCTCTCCTGATAGTATATTAAAATCAAAAGAGAAAATACGTTTCATTGAGCAAGAAAGAGAATCAATATTTTACGAGTATACCAAAGAATTTTCAGCTAAACTAGCAGAACTTCAGCCTTTTATAAACTTCATAGATAAAGAGTTTACAAAGTTTGACAACTACCAAGCACGTGTTCTTTTTGCTCAAAGCAAAAATATGCAACTCGTAAAAAGTCAAAAAGATTCTAAAATCATTCTCAGTGGTTTTATCCACCCTGCACTTTCTAATGCAAAACCTATCAGTGTCGACTTCTCAAAAAATATTTTAATGATAACAGGGGTAAATGCAGGTGGTAAAACGATGCTACTCAAATCAATACTTGCCTCTGCATTTATGGCAAAGTACATTATACCTATGAAACTCGATGAGCATAAATCTCACATCGGAAGTTTTAAAACAGTTCTTAGTATCATAGATGACCCACAAAATGTTAAAAATGACATCTCTACTTTTGCTGGACGTATGCAAGAATTTGCTAATATTTTTAAAGAGACTTCAGCCCTCGTTGGAGTCGATGAGATAGAGCTCGGAACTGACTCAGACGAGGCAGCTGCTCTGTTTAAAGTTATACTCGATGACCTTATCAAACGCAGACAAAAGGTAGTAGTAACAACTCACCATAAACGTTTAGCTGCTCTTATGGCTGACCGTGATGATGTTGAGCTTATGGCCGCTATTTATGATGAAGAGGCGAGAAAACCCACCTATGAGTTTATGCAAGGAATTATTGGTAAGTCTTATGCTTTTGAGACAGCTGCAAGATATGGAATAAATAATGCCATTGTAAAAGAGGCGAAAGCTGTTTATGGTGACAACTCTGAAAAACTTTCTTTACTAATAGAACGCGGAAGTCAGTTAGAACGTGAGCTCAAACACAAACATAAACTTGTAGATGATAAACTTGCTGAGCTTAAGAAGAAAGAAGCTCAACTCAAAGATACAAGAGAGGAACAACTTCTTGAGATAGAAGAGCAAAAAGCAGCACTTAAGCGTAGCTATGATGTCGCTATCAGCCAGGCAAAAGTTGCCGCAAAAGCAAATGACCCGAAGTCAATTCACCGTGCTATGAACAAGGCCAATAAAAAACTACCACCAACAGGCGAAGAGACAATCCAAAGAGATGAGACCTTCAAAGTTGGTGATGTTGTAAAGTATCATTCTAGCTGTGGGACTATCATATCTATGAGAGGTGAAAAAGAGGCTACTATAGAGATGGATGGGATGAAGGTTCGTGTTAAAATAAAACATCTTCACCATACAAAAGCTCTTAAACTCAAACCTCAAACGAATGTCCACCTACATGTAGAAAAGAGAGCTGGTCTAAAGTGTGACTTACATGGGATGAGAGCTGATGAAGCCTGTGATGTTTTAGATAAGTTCTTAAATGATGCGCTTATAAACGGATGGGACGAGGTTATAGTCTATCATGGTATTGGCACAGGTAAACTCTCCTTTGCAGTGAAGAACTTTCTTATTGCACATCCTAGAGTTCAAGGTTTTTTAGATGCGCCACAGCACTTAGGTGGTTTTGGTGCTAAAATCGTGAGTCTGTAGAGTGCGTAAAAAAGTTTTAGTTGTTGGTGCGGGTGCTAGTGGAATCCTTAGTGCCATTCTTTGTGCAAGAAAAGGTGCAAAAGTAGAAGTCTATGAACAAAACACTAAAATTGCTAAAAAGATTTTAGTGAGTGGTAATGGTCGTTGTAATATCTCAAACAGACAACTCTCATCTTCTGACTACTTTAGTCACAATCCATCATTTGTAAACTTTGCACTTCAAAGTTTTAGTTTTGATAAGTTTGAGAAGTTCTGCAATGAGATTGGTCTCTTTTTAAATGTTTTAGATGATGGTCGTGCATACCCTCTCTCAAATGAAGCTAAGAGTGTTGTAAAAATATTTGAGGATTATGCCAAAGGCCTTGGAGTTATTTTTCATACTGATACACATATTACAGATATAAAAAAGCTCATGAAAGACTCGGATGCAGTAATAATTGCTACAGGCTCGCGTGCTGGTGAACATCTAGGTGGAAATAGTAATGGTGAAGAGTTTGCTAAAGAGTTTGGACACACTATTCTTCCCTCTTATCCAAGTCTTGTACAACTCCATCTAAACTCACAAATCGTAAAAAAAATGAGTGGTGTTAAACTGAGTGCAGAAGTGACTCTTATCTTAAATGGTGTCAAAGATATTAGTGTAATTGGTGATGTTCTATTTACTAACTATGGTGTTTCTGGTTTTGCTATCTTAGATATCTCTCAAGCTGTTTCATCAGCACTTATAGGTTACCAAGCTGTAGATATCAGTATAAACCTCTTACCTGCATTTAATATGCAAAAACTCGCACAGCATATCTCTAAAATAGCTCAAAATATGCCTACTCTAACTATTTTAGATATTTTAGTCGGGATTATTCCTATTAAAGTTGCAAATGGTGTACTTGAAGAGTTAAATATAGCTAACACTATAAAAGATAAAGAAATTCATATAAAACTGGCTAAACGCATAGCCAACCTCATTCTCAACTGGAAGTTCGAGGTATTTGATACTCATGGATTTAGACATGCTGAAGTGAGTGGTGGTGGAATAGATACAAGTGAAATAGATGAAACAACAATGATGAGTAAAAAGACTAAAAACCTCTACTTTGTAGGGGAAGTTTTAGATGTTCTTGGTCGAAGAGGTGGTTACAACTTCGCTTTTGCATGGTCTAGTGCTTACCTTGCGGCAAAGAATATCATACACTAAACTTTTATCTTGCCAAGTTAGTCAAAATAAGATCAATTAATAGTTTTTTCAATATACTTCACAAAATATTCTCCTAAATATATCTTTCTATATTCATTTTCTATTTAATATAAACTTAAGTTTATTTTCCTTATAATAATTTTAAGCACTTCTTGTTTACATACTGTATTCAAAGAAATAAGGCTTATTACTCTTATTAAAGGATTGACTATGAAAGTGTATATTGGATTGATAGCAGGGGCTCTACTGGTGGGATTAAGTATGAGTGGATGTAGTAACAATGATGGTAGAACTGAATTTAAAAACTTGAGTAAAGCACCAGCAGCAGATCCATCAATTGATGCTAGAGCATTATTTGTTGATAAATGTATGAAGTGTCACGGTGATAAAGGTACAACTCATCCATTGGCAGAGCCATTTGTGATTGCAGGACAGCCTAAAGAGTTATTGATTGCAAAGATTGAAGGATATCAAGCATTGACCTTCGGTGGAAGACTAAGAGGACAGATGGCTACATCAGTTCAACTACTAACACCAGAAGAAGTAAATGCGGTAGCAGACTATGTATCAAAACTAGGAACAAAGACCGCAGTACCGAGCCAAGATAAATGGTAGAACTGCATACTGGACGATTTGCAAACCTATTCGCAATGCTTTAACAACTATCAAATTAAGAAATTCTTAAGAGGATAAATATAGGAAATAAATGAATAGCGAAAACTCTACTTTAGCACTTGCGCTTAAAGACCTTTTTACAGGTACAATGATAAAGTATTCTTTATTACCTTTTATATTTAGTATGCTAATTTTATATGTTCTATTTTTTGTAATTGCTGGTATTGGTCTTGATTCTCTTGGAAGTATGGAAATAAGTTCAACTGAGACTAGTATGGTAAATGGTGTACAAAATACAGATACATTTCAAGCTACACTACAAGGAACTACACTTGTTAAGTGGCTTATGAGTAGTGCTATTACTTCTTGGTTTGCTACTTTTTTAGTTTATACTATTGGTAGTTTCTTAACACTCTACTTTTCTATCTTTCTGGCCCTCATTGTAGTTGGTTTTTTAACACCAACAATTTTAAGAGAACTCCAACTAAGACACTATAGTGATGTAGAGATGATAGGACATTCCAACATAACTGAGGCACTCTTTCTCACTGTTAAGTGGGCCTTAATTATGTTTATAATGCTTATTCTTTTCCTACCCCTATATTTTATTCCGATTGTAAATATAGTAGCATTTAATCTACCCTTGTATTACTTTTTTCATAAAATAATGACATATGATGTGGGATCTACAATCTGTACAAAAGAGGAAAATATGAAGATAAAGTTCTTTCATGCAACAACTCTACATTTAAAGACACTTGGATTATATCTACTTTCACTTATTCCATTAGTAGTCTTTTTTGCCTCTGTGTTTTATATAATATACTTGGGGCATAGCTACTTTTTAGAAGTAAGGAAAATGAGAAGTGAGGCTTAATCCATTGCTCCACACTTACCTGCACCACATTTCATTGTAGTGCTTGACTCTTTAGTTCTTTTTGATACATTTTTCTTTGCTGTGTGAACATAGTCTTCATAAGAGATAGGTCTATAACCTGTTTTTCTTATCTCTTTCATAACAGCATCTATATCTGTTTTTACTAAGTCATACTCAACAACAGCATTACCCTCTGTTGCAGATGCAGTGATACTCTTTACCCCTTGCATCTTTTTAGCAGCTCCTGCTAAAGCCTGCTCGCAAGACTCACAAGTCATACCATCAATCTTTACAAGTTTAGTCGATAGTACTGGAAGTACTATAGTTGTACTTTTACCATTTGCCGCTATGTCAATTACATATACTCCAAATGAGATGATTATTGTTAAAAATATTGTAAGTGTTATTACTATTTTTTTATTAAACATTTTATTCCTTTTTTAAGAATATCATTATAGCAAATTAATCTTCTTTATCTTCACCCATAGTTACCATTTTTCTGTATGCTTCATCTTTTGGTACTAGCCCTGCTTCATATAAAAACTGACTTGGCAAAAAGTTCTGTTTTTTCACCTTGTCATATTTAGCGAATGAGAGATAAAGTATATCTTTTGCACGAGTTACTGCTACATAAAAAAGGCGTCTCTCTTCATCAAGTGAGCCTCCCCTTTGCATAAGTTTACGGTTAGGAAAACGCCCATCCATCAGATCCACTACATACACTTCTTTATATTCTAAACCCTTACTTCCATGAACACTTAGAAGGTTTACACCCTCGCCTTGTGTCAAGTCAGAAGAACCTAAGATCATAGCATTTAAAAAGCGCTCATGTTCGGAGTATGGTTTTGTGAGTTCAAGTAAAAGTAAGTTCTTTCTCTCTATCCTTATTAAGGCTTCTGTTTTTTGCTTCTCATCTATACTTCCATCTTTTAACTGTGCACGTTTACTTGCGAGAGTCTCTGCAATGTACTTAAACAAGTCAGATTTTACAATTTTCTCTACAACTGAATAAGGTTTTTTCACTCCCTTTAAATCACGAAAAAGAAGGTAAAAATTATGCACAAAAGTAGCTGAGTCTTTTGTAAGCTTTGGGTGCTTTAGTATAGGGTTTTTCATAAACTTTTGCTCAAAATTAAGCTTTGCATACTTTCCAACAGCTCCAAGTTCAATAAAGTCATCAAAGAGACCGAGTTGATGATTGAGTTTTCTCTTCTCAAAAGGATTTTTTATAGATTCATCTGGAGCATACAAGCCATAGAACATACTTCCATGACCCAAGTTTTTAAAGGCGAGATAGAGCTCTTTAGCCATAGCTGAACCTATCCCACGAGCAAACTCAAAAAGGTGTATAAATGCCATCATATCAGACTCATTTACAAGCAAGGTATATAAATCAAGTATAGCTTTTATCTCACGTGAGTCAAAAAATGAGGTACCACCCTTGCGCTTACAAGCGATGTCGAGTTCTCTTAGTCCTACTTCGATACCATCAGCCGAAGAGTTGTTACGAAATATAACGGCTATCTCTTCTCTAGGAGTCTGTGAGGCATGTATCATCGCAGCTATTTGGTGATACTGATCAAACAACTCATCAAAACTCAGTAGACTTGGTGCTCTTGCCTCAAAGGTACGTGTTACCTCTAGTTGTTTTGGGTAAATTCTTTCGTTATGTTCTATCACTTTTGTAGCAAGTGATAGTATAGGTCGAGATGATCTATAGTTTTTTGTTAGAGTATGTACATGAGCATCTGGAAACTTCTTAGTAAAAGAACCGATAATACTTATGTCAGCCCCATTAAAAGCATAAATACTTTGGTCATAATCTCCAACACAAAAAAGTGAAGGTGTTTTCATTGCATCTATGAGTGTACCTTGGAGTGCATTTGTATCTTGGTACTCATCTACTAGTACCTCTTTATAACCAACATCTCTAGTTTTACACATCTCACGAAAGTTTAAAAGCAGGTCATTAAAGTTTACAAAACCGTACTCTTTTTTGAGTCTCTCAAACTCATCAACTACATCTGCATAAATGAGTGCAAATTGTGAGTGTTCTTCATACTTCTCTTTTACCCAATCTTCAAAATTGTTTTCTAATTCTGTATTTTGGTAAAAAGAGTAGAGGTCATAGAGGTGATTTCCTCCATAAGGTTTTACTTCGGCATCTATATTCATAAAGTTACGTTTTTCAAAAACTGAACGAAAGAGAGTTTTAAGTTCGCGTTGTTGTTTTAAAACAACTTTTTGATCATACTTTTTTAACCACCTGTAACTCACTGCATGAAAGGTTCCTGCATCTATATTTGATGCTACATTTTTACCAAAATATTCTGATACACGTGCTACCATCTCAGCAGCGGCCTTGTTTGTAAAGGTAAGTAAAAGAATCTCATGAGGTTTAACACCCTGCCCTATAAGGTGACCAATACGTCCAACAATAGTTGAAGTTTTTCCAGTCCCAGCAGAAGCAATGATAAGATTTTGTGCATGTGAGGAAGTGGCAGCTGCATATTGTTCTTGATTTAAACGCGATAAAGGCATGATAACTCCCAAAAAATGTGTGTGATTATACCAAAAATAACTTTTGCTATAATATAATTCGGACATTAGAATAAAGGTTATTTATTATGTATATAGATAACAATATATTACAGACAATTAATGATGAAGCTAAAAATTCTGTTCATAGAAGGAAAGTAGTAGCCACATTCAATTTATACTTCTGTCATTTGTGTTAATTCTGAAGTTGCATTATTTTTGCTACTTCTAATACAAATTCAGTAGCTATAATTGTAATGTTTACTTCATATTTTGGGATGAAGATGAAAACTTGCATGTAGGTAGATAGTCCATTAAATATTTTTGTTCATGCATTGAGTAATTTGAATTTGTTTTGATAAGAATAAAGATTGTTTTTGCACCCTCTATTGAACTTATATTTAGTAGTGGTGAAGCTATTGGATCTTTTCATACTTCAACACCTGCACCCATTCCTGCTTGATGTCCTACTCCTATTCGTGCTTTAGCTTTTTCAGTAAGTGTTATAGCTATATCATTTAAAGCTACATTTTCATTTTTTCTTTTATTAAAAATCATCGGAATCAGTGTTAATTTTATAAGGGTATACTTAGTAGTATTTAGCTATAATCGCGCAATTTTAAACTAGAGATTTTAAGGCTACTACTCATGTCAGATAACAAATACAATGCTAAAGAAACTGAAAACAAATATTATAAAATTTGGGAAGAACGCAAGTACTTCGAAATAGATGCTAATAGAAGCATCCAAGAAGAGGGAAAAAACTTCTCTATCATGATGCCACCTCCAAATGTAACAGGTCGTCTTCACATCGGTCATGCACTTACATTTACACTCCAAGATATCATCACTAGATACAAACGCATGGATGGTTATAAAACTCTATGGCAACCAGGAACAGACCATGCGGGAATCGCAACTCAAAATGTAGTTGAGAGACAACTCATAGCGGAGGGAACAACAAAAGAAGAGTTAGGTCGTGAGAAATTTTTAGAACGTGCTTGGGCTTGGAAAGAAGAATCCGCTGGAATCATGACAGAGCAACTTCGCCACATGGGTGTAAGTCCTGCTTGGGATAGAGAACGTTTTACCATGGATGCAGGTTTACAGAAATCAGTAAAAGAATCTTTCGTAAAACTTTATGATGATGGACTTATAACTCGTGGAAACTACATGGTTAACTGGTGTACACATGATGGTGCACTCTCAGACATCGAAGTGGAACATGAAGACCATGATGGCAAGTTTTACCACATCACTTATCCATTTGCTGATGGTAGTGGTAGTGTTGAAGTTGCTACAACTAGACCTGAAACATATTTTGGTGATACAGCCGTTATGGTTCACCCTGATGATGAACGATACAAAGACCTCATAGGTAAAAAAATCAAACTTCCATTGCTTTCTCGTGAAGTAACCATCATCGCAGATACTTATGTTGATATGGAGTTTGGAACTGGTGTTGTTAAAGTTACTCCTGCACATGATCAGAACGATTATGAAGTTGGTAAACGCCACGACCTAGAGTTCATCACAGTGTTTGATGAAAAGGGAATCTTAAATGACTATGCTGAAGAGTTTAAAGGACTTGACAGACTAGAAGCTCGTGACATTATAGTTAAACGCCTTGATGAAGAGGGTTTTATAGTGAAGATAGAAGACCATAAACATCAAGTCGGGCACTGTTACAGATGTAAAAGTGTAGTGGAACCTTACATCTCAAGACAATGGTTTTTAAGTAAAGATGTAGCAAAAAAATCAATAGAAAAAACAAATGCAGGTGAAGCTCAGTTTTTCCCACCACACTGGATAAACTCATACAACTCTTGGATGGGTGAACTTCGTGACTGGTGTATAAGCCGTCAACTTTGGTGGGGACATCAGATACCAGTGTTTTACTGTGATGACTGTGACCATGAGTTTGCAACTGAGGATGAAAATCCTTCGGAGTGTCCTAAGTGTTCAAGTAAAAACCTAACACAAGACCCTGATGTTCTTGATACTTGGTTTTCATCTGCTTTATGGCCATTTTCTACTCTTGGTTGGGCAAATGGTGAAGAAGGCAAAGGAACACTTTGGAACGAGTCTGATATGAAAGACTTCTATCCAAACACTCTACTTATCACTGGTTTTGACATCCTTTTCTTCTGGGTAGCTAGAATGATGATGATGGGTGAAAACTTCAACGGTCAACTTCCATTTAAACACATCTATCTTCATGCACTTGTGCGTGATGCGAACGGTGAAAAGATGAGTAAGTCTAAAGGAAATGTTGTTGACCCTCTTGACACTATAGAGAAGTACTCAGCAGACATCCTGCGTTTCACACTTGCTATAAGCGCCGCTCAAGGTCGTGACATCCGTATGAGTGATGAGAAGTTAGAGTTAAACCGTAACTTCACAAACAAACTTTACAATGCAGTAAAATACCTTCAGATGAATGTAGATGTTTTTCCTGATTTAAATAGTTTTTGTGTAGAGACACCTCTTGGTAAGTATATGCTTTCGCGTCTTAACTTTGCTACTAAAGAAGTTCGTGCTTACTTAGATGAGTACAAGTTCAACGATGCAGCACTTGTAATGTACAAGTTCCTTTGGAATGAGTTTTGTGGTTGGGGTATAGAGCTAAGTAAAGCTGACAAAGATTCTATAGTAGAACTTGGAGCTGTGTTTAAAGAGGCTATGAAATTACTCCATCCATTTATGCCGTTTATCACGGAGCACCTTTACCATGAGCTTAGTGGAACTAGCTTAGAAGATGGTGAGTCTATCATGCTTATGCGTTTTCCAACAAAAACTAAGCAACGTCCTGAAGAAGCAACTTTTGAGATCATCATGGATGCTATCGTTTCCATCCGTCGTGCGAAAGTTCTTGTAGACTTAGCAAACCAGAAAATAGAAAAAGCCTTTGTAAAGATAGATGGTTTATCTAACACAGAAAAAGAAATGATGCTTCCGTTTATCATCAAACTTGCAAAAGTAACAGAAGTAACATTTACAGATACTAAGATAGCAAATGCAGTAAGTGACATCTCAGACAAGTGTGAGACTTTCATCCCAACTGACAGCATCGACCTTAGTTCTATCATCGCCAAGTTAGAAAAACAAGATGAAAAACTTCAAAAAGAGATAGGCAAACTAAACGGCATGTTAAACAACGAACGTTTCGTAGCAAATGCTCCCGAAGATGTACTTGCTAAAAACCGTGGACTTCTAGCAGACGCAGAAGCTAAGCGCATAAAAGTTTTAGAACAACTTACTTCTTTAAAGTAAACCTTACCTCTTCCCTTAAGGAACATAGTGTGTGTTATGTAAGAAATCTTACAAATAACACACTAAGTGTTCAGTTATCGCCAATTTTCGTAATAAAAGCACACTAAAATCTTAAGAAAACTCTTTCTATTTCCTCAAAATATGTCTAAACACTCCATTTTAATGAAGAAAATATTTCTCATTTTGATATTTATAAAAAGTATATTTGCATCAGAAGCTGAAAATCATATGAGTTGTTATAATATTTTAGAAGAAATAAAGTTACTAGAAAAGAGTTATGATAATTCAAAAAATTTAACAGCAGTTGAAAAAGTAGGGTTAAAATCCTTGGTTTTTCTTGCTAGTGGTCATTATATTGCAGGAGATGTATCACCTGATACAAATCAAGAAGTATTTAAGGCAATAAAAAAAAGAATTGTAAATCTAAAAAAAAAGTTACCTAATTGTACTCCTTATTGAAAGTTATACTATATTGATAATATAAGAACATAACATATTTTTGTACTCAACCGTTAAAACTTCCAAAGCAACATTACAATTCACCCCAATAAAACCCACTACAGTCTAATATACAAAACAAGAGTTCTTTAAAAAGAAACTCATAAAATTCTATGTCCTGAGTGTAAGAGTATTAGAGTATAGTCACACTTATGAAAAACACTAATGAACTCATCACAAAAGATATAAACAAACTCATCTTTAAAATCGCCATACCTTCAAGTATAGGTATGTTTTTTAACACTATGTACAATGTTGTAGATACATTCTACATCGGTCAAATATCTACAGAGGCTATCTCAGCACTTACTTATAGTTTTATGATTTTTTTCATGCTTTTATCTGTAAGTTTTGGTCTTTCATCTGCTATCACAGCTTATGTTGGTGGAGCACTTGGTAAGCACAAAAGAAACATGGCGAAGCTTTACACCTCACACGGTATCAGTCTCTTTGTCATTATCGCTTTTGTTTTAACTATTATTAGTTTTATACTTCTAAAGTATATATTTATTTTGATGGGTGCTACAGGTCAGGTCTTGGAGTATGCGTTAGAGTACACATACATCATCCTTCTTGGTATATTTCCTATGCTCATAGGTCTAGGTGCGAACGCAGTGTTGATAGCACTTGGTGATACTAAGAGTTATAGAAACATTTTGATTATCGGCTTTGTTTTAAATGTCATACTTGATCCACTCTTTATACACGGGTTTTACTTTATCCCTGCATTTGGCATAAGTGGAGTTGCTCTTGCGACTGTTATGATTCAGTACATCACACTTATTTTTATGCTTTATAAACTTTACAAAACTGAGCTTTTTAATGTATCTAGGTTTTTCAAGTCTACTCCAGAGATTAAAGTTTATAAACACTTACTCAAACAAGCCATCCCAACAAGCATAAACATGTTCTTAGGCTCTCTTGGAAGCATGATAACTATGTACTTTGTATCTATGTATGGTTTTAAGTCTGTCGCTGCTTTTGGTATAGGCTATAGAGTTGAGCAAATCATCTTACTTCCGATGTTAGGTTTAAACACAGCCGTCATATCTATAGTATCAAATAACTTTGGTGCGAAGAACTTTGAGCGCATAGATGAAGTTATACATAAGGCTTTAAAGTACGGTTATATCATGAGTGCGGTTGGAGTAGTTTTGATAGCTCTCTTTGGTAAGTATATGATTATGGTGTTTGACACAGATACAGAGGTTGTTGATATCGCTTATGTGTACATAATCTTTGAGAGTTTTATATTTTTCTCATTTATCACTATTTTTATCTCAACCTCAACACTTCAAGGGATTAAAAGACCCTTTATTGTACCGTATGTAAGTTTTTACAGACAGATATTTATGCCACTAATTTTCTTTACTTTAGTTGTGTATGTTTTTGAGCTTTCTATCATATACTTGTGGATAAGTATGTTTCTCATCATCACAAGTGCTGCTATTTATCTAAAACTTTATGTCAACAAAGAGTTAAAACTAGCGAAGACTCAGACCTTTAAGTAGGTTGAGTAACTCAGGTAGTTTTTGTAAGCTTCTTTATCGTGTTCTTTGATGTACTCGATATACTCAGCATTCGCTTTTATCTTTTTTTGTCTCTCTTCTTCTGGGTTAGTACTTATTATCTTTTGAAACTCTGTATAGTTTTTTAAGCTTTTAACTTTAGCATCTGTTTTCATAAAGAAAAATGATTTACAGGTCCATGTCCATGACCTATAACCTTATCCTTACCTTTTGCTATAGCCATGTTAAGATATGCACAGCCTTCTCTACAAGCATCTTCAAGAGTAGAGCCTAAACCTATGAAAGTCGCTATACTAGACGAGAGAGAACATCCAGTTCCGTGAGTGTTTATAGTCTCTACGGTTTTGTTATGTATGACAGTAGTTTTCTTACTCTCATAGTTATAAAGTATATCGGTCATAGTGTCACTAACCTTTAAGTGCCCACCTTTGAGTAAAACAGAAGTATGGTACATCTCAGAGAGTTCTTGTGCTGTCTCTTGCATGTTGTTTATGTCTATACTATGTCCTATGAGTAACTCAGCTTCTGGAATGTTTGGAGTAATGAGCATTACGTGAGGTAAAAATTCTTTTAGACTTTGTACTGCATCGTCATTAAGTAGTTTATCTCCTGATGTTGCTATCATCACTGGGTCAAAAACAATGTTTTTCATCTTGTATGTCTCTAGTGTACTTTTTACAGCTTGGATAACTTCTGATGAATGTAACATGCCTATTTTAACAGCAGAAAAACTGATGTCATCAAAAACTGCTTTCATTTGTTTAATAATATGTGGCACAGGAATGGCATGTATATCAGTTACACCCTGAGTGTTTTGAGCAGTACAAGCTGTTATAACAGAAGCTGCATATCCACCATTTGCAGAGATACTTTTTATATCCGCTTGGATACCAGCTCCACCCCCAGAGTCAGACCCAGCTATAGTTAAAACACAAGTATATAACTCACTCATATTTTCCATGCCTCTTGTTTGTAAGCTGAATCCCAAAACATCCACTCTAACTTAGATGTTTTGATAAATACCTCTTCCATCATTTTTAAGTTCTCAGGTGAAGCAGTAAGAGCATAAGTGTTTACTATGCTTATAGCTTCTTCTACTATAAGAGCAAACTCTTCACTCGCATATGTATCTATCCATGCTTGGTAAGGGTTAGAGTCTTTGTTGCTTTGATTAGCTAAGATATAGTCCCCCACTTCTTTGTAGATAGTAAAACATGGCAGTACAGCTGCAACTCCAACTTCTATAGACTCGTTACTTACAATTCTTGCTAGGTATGAGTTGTATAACTCACAAGTTGGAGAAGGCTCTGCGCTTATGTACTTCTTTTGTAAAAACTCTTTATGCAAGGCATCTTCAACCTGTATGATACCAGTAGCAGCCTCATAAAAGAACTGTGTATCTTTTGGTTTGTGGCACTTAGTTCCTACACCAACGAGTGCTTTTTTATATTCGCTCAAGTAAAGTGAGTCTTGGTTTACATAAAAACCAAATGTATCTTCATCTAAAGTCGCACTCATAAGTTCTTTTACAAAGTCATGATTGACTATATCTTGAAATAGATTTTCTGTTTTAGCTCGTGATTGTTCATACCAATTTTTCATGTTAATCCATTAAGTAATTATTAGCTTATAATAGCAGATTTTTTTTAAAACTTTTAACTAGGAAAAATATAGGCTATAATTGTAAAAAAGTTTATGAAAAAATATACCCTAAAAAATGTAATGGATGAGCAAGCAGCTCACGATAATATTTCCGAGATGACTCAAAAAAAGATACAAAGTATCCTAAAAAACCAACTCGAGACTGAAGTACTAGAAGAAGAACCAGGTTATGTGCTCTTTAAGTACTCTAACACAAAAATGGCACTCTACCCTGATGAAGAGTTTAACCGTATGAGAATCATCGCACCGATTACTCAGTACTCTTGTTTAGCCCCAAAGATAAAAGACTCACTTATGGATGCGAACTTTCACTCTGCTCTTGATTGTAGATATGGTGTGACTGATGATACTTTATATGCTCTATTTTTACATCCTCTTTCTTCCTTAATCAAGGAAGACTTCATAAGTGCCTTAAAACAGGTTCACAATCTAGCCAAGAGTTTTGGCAAAACATATAGTAGTGCACAGATAGCATTTACAAAAAAGAAATAATAAAATAAAAATGAAACATAGTTACTTCGATAAATATTTAAACAAAAGGCCAGTAATAATGGGAACTAAAAATGTAGTATGTCCAGAATGTAGTAATGTAAACTCAGTCCAAATGGATGTCAAGACCCATATAGTTGAGTGTTCCCAATGTCAGGGGGATTTAAGTGATCCATTTCCATTAGAAGTCACTGACAACAGTTGTATGAAACATATCACAGAGAATGATATAGCTATATTGGTTGACTTTTACTCAACAACTTGTGGACCTTGTATGGCGATGTATGATGACTATGAAGATGCAGCTCTCGGCTTTGGCATGAAGGTAAGGTTTCTTAAAATAGATGCAGAGAAACATCAGCTAGTGGCAAAAGAGTATGGTGTGACAGGACTTCCAACTATTATCGCATTTAAAGGTGGTAAGGAAGTAAACCGTGTCAGTGGACAACTTTCTCAAGTGCAACTCAGTATGTGGGCTGAGCGTTTAGTTTAACTAGATAGATTTAAGTACTTCCATCTTAGAGGTACTTATGCTTTAAAAGTCTCTGTATAACGATCTTTATTCCTAATAATAATGACAATTAATCCCAAACTTATTGTTAATAAAAGCTAGCTATCCCTGCGATAATAGGAAAGATAAATCCGGTATCAGATAAAGCACTGATATATGTACCTATATCAGTGCTAGAATTTCCCATTGGGATAAAGTCAAGAAACTTGTTTAAACCAAAAATGACTAACATTAAACCCGCAACAACATGAATACCTAAAAAAACTTTTTACATCATAGTAGTGAGAGAATAGATAAAGACGCTTAGAGTCTTTAACAACTAAAATACTCTACACTACTCCCATGAACTTCATTCATTTTATTCAAAAATTCGCTATAATTTTAAAATTATTTTTTCCTAAAGGTATATAGCATTGTTTGATTTAAAAAAATATACAGCAGCAAATATTAAAAACGATATTTTGTCGGGTTTAGTTGTTGCAGTAGCACTCGTTCCTGAAGCTATCGCATTTAGTTTTATCGCTGAAGTTAGTCCTATTGTTGGTTTATACACTGCATTTATCCTCGGATTTATTACTGCTATCATAGGTGGTAAACCAGGTATGATTTCAGGAGCGACAGGAAGTGTTGCTGTCGTACTTATCGGACTTACATTAGAAGTAAACGGTATGCTGAAGCTTAATGGTTTAGCCGGTGAAGACTTATATATACACCTCCTAAACTATGTTTTACTCGCTACTATTGTTACAGGTCTTATCCAAGTTGCATTTGGGCTTTTAAAACTTGGTAAATTTATCCGTCTTGTTCCTCAACCTGCCTTATATGGTTTTGTAAATGGCCTTGCTATTGTAATCGCTATGGCACAGTTTAAATTCTTTGAAGGCCAGGGTAGTATGATGTACATCTTAGTTATTATTACAATGCTTATTATGTATATTCTTCCAAAAATAACAACAGCTATTCCCTCTGGACTCATTGCAATTGTTGGACTCACACTTGTTGTATATTTCTTCAAGCTTAATACTATTTTAGTAGGTGACCTTGCAGACTTAACAGAGTTTTCAGGACAACTTCCACATCTAATTATTCCAGAGACACTTTTTAGTCTTGATGCATTGCTTTTAGTTCTTCCTTATGCCGTAATCATGGCTCTTGTAGGGCTTATAGAGTCTCTACTTACTCTCTCGGTTTTAGATGAGATGAGTGGAACACGTGGAAGTGCCAATAAAGAGTGTATAGCTCTTGGAACTGGTAATGTTGCTTGTGGATTTTTCGGTGGTATGGCTGGTTGTGCTATGATTGGACAAAGTATCATTAACTTTACTTCAGGTGGACTTGGGCGCCTCTCATCATTTACAGCAGCAATTGGTCTACTCATCTTAGTAGTATCAATGACTGATGTTTTAAACACTATACCTGTTGCTGTTCTAGTAGGAATCATGTTTATGGTGAGCATAGGAACTTTTGAGTGGTCAAGCTTCTCTCATATGAAACATATGCCTAAAACTGATGCATTTGTAATGGTTACTGTTACTATCATTACTATTTTTGAAGACTTAGCTATTGCTGTTATCGCCGGTGTTATTATATCGGCCCTTGCATTTGCATGGAAACATGCACGTATCTGGACACAAACACATACTGAAAATGATGGAACAAAGGTTTATGAGCTTGATGGTCCACTCTTTTTTGGAAGTGCAACTACTTTTAGCGATAATTTTGACATAGACCTTGACCCTCCAAAAATTGTAATAGACTTTAAAAATGCACGAGTTATGGATGCTAGTGGAGTTGAAGCAGTTAATTCTATTATCAAGAAATACGAAGATGCAGGTAAAAATCTTTTACTTCGTCACCTCTCAGCGGACTGTAAAGCCATCATTAAAAAGGCTGGACCACATTGTAGTTATGAAGAAGATGATCCTACTTACAAAGTGGCTATAAACTAGTAAGCCACTTCTTTTCTAACAAATGCGAGTTATTCATCGCTCCATTTGTTTAAAGCATGTGAATAATCACAGTAAGGTTTGTTTTTAGAAAAACCGCAACGACATAAGGTATATTTACTCTCACAAAAATTATTTGGGAGATCTTTATGTTCACAGCTTACACCCTCTACATTATATGGACCATCCTTTAGTACAGTCACCTTAGGAAACTCTCTTTTATCAATATGCACTTCATCATTAATACTATACGATAATGCTCCAGATGGACAATTATTGATAGTATTTATAATATTTTCTCCATTACCTCTATCAGGTTTAATCCAATCTTTTCTCTCACCTGATAAAAAGACTGAAGGTGACCCTTTTACACAAGAAAAAGCACCGGCACATATAGAACGATTAAAGTGTATAGTGATGTCTTTACCCTCGTAATCTTCTAGAAGTTCTTTACTTATCTCTCTCTTACTAGTAAAGCCATTTTTTTTATGTGTTCCATCACAAAAAGGCTTTTTAAATGAGTCTCCACATCTACAAAGATATACTGTAGATTCACGAAGTATAAGCTCCTCATCTTTGACTAAAAGTGGTTTATCCATTTCTAAAATCAATGGACCATCTTCAATTTCTTTAATTCTATTACCCATGTTAATGCTCCTTTTTTATCTCAACTAATTGACTTCTTTATGGTACTCGCTCAGGTTTAATCTTAATACCACTGTCTACTTTTATACTCTGACTCTACATTATATATAATGATCATGTCTTCTCATTTCTTTCTAATTCATTATCATCAATGAAGAAAAAAGTATCAACACTAAAACGGTAAAGTCTCACATGTCCAGGTTTAACCATATTAAGATAGTCACCAACTTCATAACAATATTCACTATTTATTTTTGAAAAGTAGTCTAAGTTGATTAAAAATAGTTTACTTTTTTTCTCTTTTAGTTTATCAACTAACTTAGCATTGTTGGGTATACTTTAAATTAATGTGTAACTATTGAAACTCACAACTATTTACCATAACTCAACATGATAAAATTTTGTGGAATAACTGACTTATATTTTGGCATACTTTGCCCAATATTTGCATTAATATATGTAGGGTCAGCAATAATAAATTTTCTATCCCCTACTTTAACACTGTCTCCTTTCATCGGAATGTACAGTGCTGTTGCCATGTGGTCTTTATACTTTACACCAATTACACTTATTTTAAAAAGTTTTCGTACAAGGTAGGCAAATAAAATAGCTCTATCCTCACAGTCTGATTTATCATAATAGAGTGTTTCATCTGGAAACATTACTTTTTCTCTAGAGAACTGCTGCTGATCTCTTTCATATTCAAATGCTTTTTGTACAAAATTTAAAACAAAGTTTATTGCATGGCTAGAGTGTGTTTTATTCAAGTATTTTTTCATATCTGATGCTATTTGATCATAAGCCGTAGAACTCATTGGTGCATTAAAATAAGTCTCATAGTCTGCTTGAGGATAAGTTGCCATAAAGTCGATCAGGTTTATATCATAAGAAAATGTCGAACTATACACCTTACCAAATTGCTTAAATGAAACTGTTTTACTCTTGAGATTTTTTGTAAAGTTGGGAAGTTCCTCAAGTGCTAAGTCCAAAGCTTTGTTTGCATTAGGATAGTTTTGTTTATATGTATAAATACTGCCAAGAGAAGATTTTACATAAGAACTTAAGACATAAAACTTTTTATCTCCAAAACTATAACTTGGAACAGAATAGATAACTTTTTTACTGTAATGCATAAGTACAACAAATTTATTGCCCAGCCCAATTTTTACTTCATACCCTAGTTTATTAAAAATAAACCATGAATACAATTCTCTACTAGCAGGAGAAGTATAAATAGCATTTGAAATCTGGTCAACAAGTTGATACACTCCCCAATCATTTAAATTTAATCTTTTACAAACTTCCTCTATCTCATGTAGAGTCCCCTCATAATCACTTGAAGCCATGCGGTCAAAAAAGTTTACTATACCTCTTTGACTTTGAGGGTAAAACTGAGCATCACTAATACTATTATCTATATTAAAGCCTAGCTCTTGCCCGAAATAGTCTATAGAAATGTCTCTAGTTTTATCTTGCATCAGCTTTTGTTTGTTTCGTGTTTTGGTTTGTTTTTTTATTGGTGGGATTTTAATATTAACCTTAGGGCCAATATTTTTTATTTGTATTTCTTTTGCAGGTCTTATACTTTTTGGTTTTTGTTTCTCATATAAAGGAGGAGATACTTTTGCTATGTACTCTTTCCATACCTCTTTTAAATAAGGAGTAAATTCAATGTCATTTTTATCACGGTATTTTTCATAAGCGACATTTTCTGTATTTTGAAAATTCTCAAAGCTCCCTCCAAAAAGTGAGCTTGCTAAAAAAATATATACTAAACTAGAAAGGCCAAATAGCCTGAATTGCTTTAGTTCCCCAACCTTGTTTTGTTGCACGTTCAACATCCCCTTCAGTCTTATAAAGAATCTTTGCTTCACTCATTTGTGAAGAGTTAATATTATTATTTTGGTCTATATCATAAGGACGGATTACACCACTTATCTGAATTATTTGCTTTTGATGGTCTATAAGTATTTCACGTCTACCCGAGATAAAATAATTTCCATTTTGTAGTATTTTTACTACTCTAGCAGATACTGTAGTCGTAAAACTAGCATCTTTTGTTGCTGATCCCTGCCCTTGATACCTCAAAGCTGAACCTGCGGTAAATCCAATATCAGAAAAAGTATTTAAAGAGGCTATCGGTGCCCCTGCTTTGCTAAAGACTCCACCACCGAATTCTGTTGAATCACTTTCACTAAGTTGTTTAGCACCTATACTTGAACTTGTTGCTGTTTCAGATATTATAACTGTCACTATATCATTTAAGTTCATTGCTTTACGGTCTGAGAACAGAGGTTTATCCCCTTGTCCAAAGATACTACCCGTAGATGTAAAATCTTTCTTATCTTCACGAGCAGGCATCTGTTCTACATATTTAGGTGGTTCAAAATCTAGTTCAGGTTCAGTAAGTCCTGCGGTACAACTACTTAAAGATAGTATAGCAAAAAATAACATAAAATTAGTAAGTAACATTTTTTTCATTAATTATATTCCAGAGTATATAGGATTTCTGTTATAATCCTAGCAATTTTAGTTCCAAAAAAGGATTTTAGCGATGTCACTTAGAGAAACAGTTAATACAGATGTAAAAAATGCAATGAAAGCAAAAGATACAAAAAAACGTGATGCCCTACGTTTACTTATGGCAGCATTTAAACAGATAGAAGTAGATCAAAGAAAAGAGCTCAGTGATGATGATGTTATCAAAATTATTCAAACACAGGTTAAGCGTAGAAATGATGCTGCGACTCAGTATAAAAATGCAGGTCGTGAAGATTTACTTGCAATAGAACTAGGAGAAATAGCATTTTATGAGATCTATCTTCCAGCACAGATAACTGATGATAAACTCTCATCTGCACTTAAAAGTATCATAGAAAAAGTTGGAGCATCAACTATGAAAGATATGGGAAAAGTTATGGGAATGGCAAGTAAAGAGTTAGCTGGTAAGGCTGATGGAAAACGCATCAACGAGTGTGTTAAAACACTTTTAGGTTAAACCCAATCTCCAAATACCAATGTAAATTCATTGGTATTTAAATACCAAACTATTAAACCAAATAGCACTACTATACGAGAGTACTTATCTTGTACCGGAGCTGGACGATACTGCTCGAGTCCTTGTGAAAAGTGCCCTACTATATCTAAAAAAGCAATCCAAACTTGCCCACCTGCGGACGATATAAACATCATAAACGTAATAAGTTTAACCATTTCAAAAACACTATCCATACTTTCTCCTACCAATCATCAAGAACAAAACCCTTAGGTTCATCTTTTATTTCATTTACCTCAACAGATTCATTTATCGCAGGCTCTTCTATCTTTTGGACCTTAGGTTTACTCATCTGCTCTTCAAACTGTAACTCTAAACCTTTGCTTGTCATCACAAAACCATTTACATGAAGTTTTCCATTATGTATTTGATTATGATGCTCTTTACATAAAGGTATTAGGTTATGTTTATTGTCTTTATGAAAGTGCCCAATAAATCCAGCACTATCAGCTAAACTTCTTTGTGAGATATGATGTACATCTTCAGCCATAGCCCCACAAATAATACACTTTGTCACATAAAGTTCTTTGTTGTACTTTGACTTTTTCTTCTTTACAAGTAGTTCTAACTCATCAAAGTCATTTGAAAGCCGCTTACGAATTTTGTTTGCTTCTTCTAAAAACTCACTATCCATATGTAGAGACTTCGCAAACTCTAAACCATAAATACTACTTCCACTTCCAGCCTGAAGTACACGATTAAAAAGTAGCTTGTCACTCTCTTCATCATACTCTACACTTAGGTGTAAATCCACCACATTGTTAAGACTTGTAACCTCTTTCATAGTTGAGAGTTGGTGAAGGTGTGTTGCAAAAAGGAATAAACACCTAGTCTTTGCAAGTTTTTTGATTGCAGATGCGACTATGGCAACTCCTGAGAGTGTCTCAGTACCATGACTGATTTCATCACCCAAAACTAAAGAACGAACAGTTGCACGGTTAAAAATATTTTTTAGTTCAAGCATCTCTACCGCAAAAGTCGAGAGTCCTTTTGCAAGATTGTCTTGTGAGACTATACGAGTAAAAAGAGAGTCATAAATACTAAATTTCATAACAGCCGCACTTACAAAAAATCCAGACTGAGCCATAAGAGTTGCAAGCCCTATACTTTTCATCAAAGAAGATTTACCACTTGAGTTAATCCCATATAGAAGTACTCCATTTATATCATGCCCATCATGTACACTTACTTCTAGCATTACAGTCTCAGGGTGTGGCAGATCCATATACTCACGATTTCCCATGACTATGTCATTTGGTATATAAATCCCGCCTCTCTCTTGCATTTCAATAAGCGGATGACGCAGTTGCATAATCTGCATAAAGTTTTCATCACCTTTAGGTTCCACTATCATAGGGCGAGAGTGTTTATAAGTTTGTGCCACTTTTGAAGAACTCACTCCTACATCAAGGTCAGATACATAAGCTATAACACGATCAAAAAGAAGAGAGTATCGTCTTTCATAAAGTCCCTGGAGCTGTATATACTTTTCTTTGACTAAAGTTACTATCTTACGGCGATTTTTCATTATTCTATCTGAAAGGTTATCTGTAAAAGTAGAAGTTATTTTGACAGAATTCGTAAGTTTTTTTACATTGTAAGTAGCGAACTCTTCATCTATTTTAAAAATACTCTCTATCATAGAAAACCTATTTTTAGAAAGCGAGATATAATAACCCTCTTTTTCGAGTAAACCTAAAGAGACATGTATTGAGGCACTCCCTGCATTTACAGACTCGAGAATAAGCCCTATCTTTTTCATAATGTCTTCAAATGCGATAAGCATCACTGAGTTATCTTTTACAAGTGTATCTATCACTTCATCAACACCATTCATCAAAAAGTTCTCATTTACAGTGTTGTTTGTAAAACGGCGAGAGACATCGAGATCTATACTTTTAGAGATATCTCGAAGAAACTCTTCAACTTCACTCTCATGAAAAGGAGTTTTTTGAATCTTATGTTTTTTAACATACAGCATCAATTCTTTTACAGCAAGCATAGAGTCATACACATGGTTCATCTCAAAAGGATGCAAACGTTCAAGCTTCAGTCGACGAGAAAGCCTCTCAAGGTCATAAACACCACGCATCATCTCATCTAAGTATCGCACATGTGAACTTACTCTCTCTATAAGGTTATATCGGCGTTCCAGTTCATTCTTTTCCATTATTGGGTTAAGTAGTCGCTCTTTTAGTAAACGCCGTCCAATTGCAGTTGCACTTTTATCCATCATTTTTAGAAGTGTAAACTCTTGTCTATCTTTTGAGATAATTCCCATCTGTTCTAGAGCATTATTACCAAGATACATAAAACGGCGATTATCTATTAAACGCGGTAGTGACATCTTTTGTATTATGTGATAGTCATGCTCTATAACAAAGTGAATAAGTATAGCAAGTGACTCTGTTATCATAGGAGAGCGCTCTAAGTCTAGGTGCTCTATAGGTGATAAAAGCGATTGTATCTGATAGACTTCTTTAAAGAGTTCATTTTGGAAGTCTATTTTTGGTCTTTGGTTATTTACAGAGTAATGATAATGGTCAGGAATTTCAAGATATTGCATAACATGACGTTGGTCTTTTATGCCATCTAAAAAAGTAACAACTATCTCACTAGTTCTGTAAACATTTAAAAGGTTAAAAACCTCATCAAGTGCATATGCAGGATCTTCACTTGTTGAGTGTGTCTCATACAACCAAGTCTTTCCAGTCGTTACATCTAAAGCCGAGTAACCAATACTATACACATCTCTATACTTCTCTACTACTATAGAAACAATGTAGTTGTCATCATTATCTACTATATGGTCAAAGTTTGTTCCAGGGGAGACTATCTGCGCAATGTAGCGGCTTATTTTAGGAGGACTACCCTTTTGTTTTACAACTATAATTGTGTACTTTTGCTCTGAGATTAGACGACTTAAATAGCGTTCGAAGCTTACAGCTGGCACACCTGCAAGAAGAGGATTTTTATCTGAATTTTCTATGATTTTTTTATTTTTTTTAGTGAGCTGAATATTCAGTAATTCTGCTATCTCTTTAGCTTTTCCAATCTGTTCTTCATCATTATTAACTTCATAGACCTCATAAAAAGTACCGATTTCTATAAAAACTACAGTATCACGACCATACTTTTCTTCAAAGTGGCGTTGCAGGTCAAAATATGTTTGAGTGAGTAAACGCTCTTTATTGTTGAGGATAGAACTTACATCAGATAATTTCATGACTTATCCTCTAGCCTCTTTTATTGCGGCATAGGCTTCGTTAAGTTTTTTTGTCTTATCTTCTGAGAACTCTAATATATCTTGTGGAAGCCCTTTACTTACAAGTGAATCATAATGATGCTCTTTCATAAGTCGTCTATAGTTTTTCTTGATAACGGAAAATTCATCACTTACACTAGACTCTAACTCTGTATAATACTCCTGCATTTTATTAACAGGTGTTGCACGTTGGTACGATCCAGAACCTCCTGAATAGTTAGCATTTGAGTAACCACTATAACTCTGTCCATTTCGACGAGCTTCTTCAAATTGTTTAAAAGCCTTTGCATATATAAGTCGTAAACCGATTAGTAAAAAGAAGTTAAAAGGAAAGAAAAGAATTCTTGGTGCAAAGATAAGAAGTAAAACCCCAATGATAATACTTCCAAAGACAAATCCTAGCCACATTACCTCTAAGAAAACCCCTAAAGCAATTATAGCTATACCAATTATTTTTTTCATTAACATCCTTAATATTTATACACGATTATAACAAAAAAAGATGACTATTTTGCAACATTTTCTACAACATTTAAAGCATCCCGTGTCTTAGTTATTTGTGGAGCATAACAAAAGGTCATCATCCAAGTTCTATAGTTATTATTTTTGCTCTTATTGCCATAGAAATCAAATTGATACAAAGGACTGCTCCATTTTCTAGAGTCTGTCTACCTACTATGATTTTACTTTGTAAAATATAGCTTAAGCCTTAACTCAAACCTATATTTATAAACAACTTATATATAAAATTCTTTTATAATAGTATATAAGGCTATTTAAGTAAAAGGATACCTCGTGAATATTCCTAATGTAAAACATTTGAGACATAAAATAAGAGAAAGAGCAAAACATCATATTCAAAAAGTTTCTAAACTTATATATGAGAAAGGTGACCCAGACTTTGTAGATGAAAGAAAAAAAGAAGAACCAAAAGAAGAATCATTCTTGGACTATTTTTTTAATTTTTTTAAAAGATGAAAATATAGTTATATTTTTAGTTCATTAAATAAATTATCCACACAGGTATTAATCATTTCATAAACTTCCTCAAACCCTTTAAATCCATCAAAGAAGTATGGATCTGGTACATCTTGAGAATTGTAACCATAGTCACCAAGTTTTACTAAACTTGATACTCCTAGTGCTTTTAAATCATTATAGTTACTATTATCAAGTGCAACAACTAAATCATAAGAATTAATATCTGCTTTTGTAAATTGTGAACCTTTATACTTGGATATATTAATATTATGAGACTTACATACTTTAATGGAGTTATCACATGGGGCTTCACCAATATGCCATGAGCCCGTTCCAGAAGATTCTATTTTGAGATTGAGTTTGTTTTCTTGTGCTAATTTTTTTGCACAACCTTCTGCAATAGGTGAACGACAGATATTACCAAGACATACAAATATAATTGATTTCATTAGAAGTCCTCCATCTTTAATACTTCATAAGCAACTTCTTCATAAGGATGAATTTTCTTCAAAGTTAAAACGGCTAGTTCTATAAGTTCATCTGTGCAAATCATCTCTATCTTATACTCATCTAGTACTTCAAGTATATCTAGTTGACCTATCGCTGGGTTTGCATTTCCGCTAGGTCTAAACTGACCTACACCTAATGTTTCCCATGCACAGCATTCATAGTTTTTAAAGCTTCCTGCACCTATATCAAAAAGTGCTTGTTTGGTTGCTTCTTTTGCCCTAATAGGTACATAATAGTTTAGTTTATACATTGTTTTTAAACTTAGAAAGTTCATTTCTAGTTATCCATTCAACAATGGGTAGTATTGATGCTTTATTCATAATAAATATTATAACATATTGTATGACCTTGTATTTAAAACTTTAAGATCATGAATAAATATTTTATAAAAGCAGTAACCCTGTGTAACTCGAACATATTAGTTTCACAATTCTTAAGTACTCGAAAGTCATTCCTAGAGTTATATTTAGTTATACTAACATTAACAAGTATCATACTAATACTCCATAAAAGTGATACCTGTTATGACACCCTAAAATATCATGGTGATAGACTTAAAAGAATACAATAGGAACCTATGAGGATAACTAATACTGATTTAGCATCACATATAAGGAATAAGAAAGCAGCCGATGAAGTCGTTAACTACTACTGCATCAAAGAATGGTCTGATGAGCTAGCTGGCAAGCGAAACCATAATGAGTGGTCTAATAGTAGAATAGAACTTATATGCTGTAAAGATCTTGGGTTTAATGATATTGTACCAATAGAGGAACTTGTTTTATATGTAGCTATTAAACATCTCAGATCAGAAGTTAAAAAACATCCCAAGGGGACTATATCAGACAATATCTATAACCTTATAAAAACTGGGGTAGATAAACTTATAAATGATTTTGAGCGCCATCAGTCTCATAATAAACTAGCAAGTATTTTGGTTATTAAAGAGCTTAAAGCAGAACTAGCTGATGCAATGAAACTACATCTAGATTATCATAGTGGATAGATATATTAAGGACCTGTTCAAATAAAAGTAATTATTAAATTCTTTGGAAGTTTGTTGATAATGATATGTGTAAGTGGTGGGTCCTATGTGACTCGAACACATGACCACTCCGTTATGAGCGGAGGGCTCTAACCAACTGAGCTAAAGACCCACTTCTACGGTTTGTAGATCGAAATTATACAGAGGGCTTGCTTAGTTTATGCTTACTTTTGATTAAAATCATCATCTTATACCTGAAAGATGTTATTTTTAATGATGGGACTAAATTCTACACCATAATTAAGACGCTGTTGAAAACCACCTCTCGCAGTCAAATCAACTACTACACCTAAGTCATTCACCTGTATAACTAACTCTATACTTTCATATATCGCATAAGCTATATCTTCTGCATTTAGTGTTTTATTTCTCAAAGAAGTGATGTACTTTTTAAAAGAGATAAGATCTATAGTCTCACCTAAAGAAGTAAACTTCACATACAGTGAACCACGATATGGTTGTCCACTTTTTGCTAAAAAAAGTAGTTCTTTAGAACTATACTCTATCTTTGTTCCCTCTCTTATATCTATCTTTTTTAGTGCCATTTTAGCCTACTCTTTGAGGGTTAATATTTCGGTTAATGAATCTATGTTTTTCTATCTCTTTATACTTGGCTTCATCATTACTATAACTATAAGTTGGATGAATGGAAATATTACCACGAGGATAAAAAAGTCCAACAACTTCCAAGTACTTGGGTGCCATTAGCTTGACTAAGTCCTTGCCGATTTTGTTAACAACATCTTCATGGAACTCACCACTGTTTAAAAAACTAAACAAGTAAAGTTTTAGAGATTTACTCTCAACCATATTAACATTTGGAATATAGTTGATTATGAGTGTCCCAAAGTCAGGCTGGTTTGTGATAGGACACAAAGAGCTAAACTCATCCGCGTTTAGAGTCACCCAGTAGTCATTAGTTTGATGTGCATTCTCAAAAGTCTCTAGGAACTCAGGAGCATACTCATACTTATACTCAGTAGTACTTGAACCAAGACTAGTGAGTTCATCTTCTCTGTTTTTCATCATCTAGCTTTTAGTGTTTATCATCCAGTTTGAAAACACATTTATATAGTTCCACCATGAAGTTAAAGACCTCTCAGTTATACCATCTTTTTCAAGTGCTAAAATTATATCTTTGTAGAGCTCTAACCATGTTTGTCTTGTCTCTGCCGTGATACGAAAAGGATTATGGCGTCCTACCATTTGAGGAGCACCTCTGTTTGTATTAAAGTAAGCTGGTCCCCCACATATTTGAATCATAAAATCTGCTGAATGCTTTTTTGCATCTTCAAACTCTTGTGGGTCTTGTGGGAATATTCCAAATATATCACTCTTTTTTATAGCATCATAGTGGTCAGCAACCATCTTTCTCATACCTTCTTCGCCCATCTCTAGTAAAAACTCGGGGATAGGTTTTGTAACTGAAGTTCTAACTCCAAACTGTGCTTGCATTATTTCTAAATTCATTATATTTTTTCCTTTTTATATTGATTTCGGTGGTTTTATTTTATACACTATTGAGTATAGCAGTGGAACATATAGTAGGTTTAGTACTGTTGCCCATGCTATACCAAAGCCAAGTGATACGGCCATTGGTTGCAGAATCATTGCTTGACCTGAAGCAAAAAATATCAGTGTTGAGAGTCCAAGAACTGTAGTAAGGGATGTAAGTAAAATCGGTCTTAGTCTTGTTTGTGCTCTACTCATTAGCTCTTCTGTATTTTTTGCTTTTTTGATGAAGTCCACCATGATAAGACCATCATTTACAACCACTCCTGCCAGACCTACTACACCTATAAGACCAGGCATAGTAAGGTTGAGACCCATAACCCAGTGTCCAGCATAAACACCAAGTAAAACAAGAGGTATTGTACTGAGAACTATGAGTGGTTTTTTAATAGAGTCAAAGAGCCATACTAAAGTGATAAAGATTAAAAACAGAGCCATTATGGCCGACTGCATCATCTCTTTTTTGTTTTTATTGTTCTCTTTTTCTTCACCTTTTATCTCAACTATAGTGCCTTTTTCTCGCACAGACTCAAATGCAGCCTCCATTTTTAGCATTACTTCACTTGAAGTGATTTTAGTCTTATCAAGTGAGGCATAAAAGCTACGTATTCTTGTTGCATCTTCTTTTTTAAGTGTTACAAAACTTTGAACATAAACAAACTCACAAATATCTTTTAATCTTACATACTGATTTGAAGCAGGTACCTGTAACTCGATGTTGTTTATCGAGTTTATATCTTTGTTGATGTTACTTTGTAGTTTGATACGGATAAGACCACTAGAGTTAAAGAGTTTTCCATACTCACCTTTTAAGTAGTAAGCACGTAATTCAGATGAGATAAGCTCTTCGTTAAAGCCTAACTCTTGACCATACTGGTTTACTCTGAGTTTTAACTCTTTTTCTCCTAAGTCGGCATCATCTGAAATGTTAAAAACACCATCTATTTTTTTTATCTCTTCTTGGAGATACTTTAAAGAAGGTATGACATTTTCATTCTCTTTATGAGAGAGTGATATTTCTATGTCATTTGCTACGACACCTGCACCCGGTACTTTAACAACTAACTCTTCATAAACAAAGGCACCTTTTTCATCTTTTAAATCATGGAGTGCTTTGAGTAGTTTCTCAGCTTTTTTAGCGATGACTCTTGCATCATCTATGCGTATTTTAGTACCATCACCTTTTTCTATAGAAAGAATCGGACTTATGTATGTATCAAAAAAGTTTACAGGAACATGCTCATTTAAGTCTAAAAAGACATGAAACATATTTTCGCCAAACTCTGCTCTACTTTTGGCATCCATCTTAAAACCGATAACAGAAGTAATAGAAGAGATATTATCCTTATCGAGATTATCTAGGAGTATGTGTTCTAACTTACTAACTATTTCTTCTGTATCTTTGAGTTCGTTGTTAATGTTTACTTTTCCATACACATAAACTTGTGTCGTATCAAAATCAGGAAAAAGTTGAAACTTTGAGTTTTTCATAAAGATAAATGTTAAACCCAAGATACTAATAGTAATGACTATTAAAGAGAGATATCGTCTTTTAAATAAAAAGTGTAAAATCCTACTGTAGTAAACATATGACTTTGCCCAAAAACGTCTTGTAAAACTTTCTTTATTAGTACTCACTCTTAAAAAGTCATGTGCATGTAGTGGTAAAAAGTAAAATGCTTCAAAAAGAGAAGAGAGTAAAAGTACAGTAATCATAATAGGAATAATTTTTATAAACATTCCCATCTCTCCCGTCATTAGTAACATCGGTAAAAAGGCAAAAACAGTTGTAAGTGTAGCTGTTAAAACTGCTGGGAACATCTCTGCTGCACCAGTAATAACCGCTTCTTTTCTTTCCATGCCCTCTTCTAAATGTCTGTAGATATTTTCAGCAACTACAATAGCCTCATCAACAAGCATACCAAGTGCTATAAGTGCTCCCAAGAGTGAAAGCATATTCATACTATCACCCATCATTTCAGTGGCGATAAGTCCTATCATAAACGAAAGAGGGATACCAAGGGCTACAACAAAGGCTATACCACGGTTAATAAAAAGAAGCATCGCTAAAAACACTAGCATCAAACCAAAGGCAATATTTGCAAACACAGTGTTGAGACGGTTTTTAATCCAAACAGAAGTGTCGGTATAGATACTATAGGTAAGTTGTGGGTGTTTGAGTGCTAACTCTTTTAAGAGTACTCTTATCTCATGAACAAGGGCTATAGCATTACCATCTTTACTCTTGTTTACATTTACAGATATATTTCGTATACCATTATAGTGAGAGAGTTCTGTTTCATCGCTCAGTTTAAAATCAACATCAGCTATATCACCGATACGAAGTTTAAGATCACCTATACCGATAATGGTATTTGCTACCTCTTCTTTTGTTTTTTCACCATTATATGTTGATATGTAAAGGTGGTGAGACTTTTCTTTTATAGTACCTACGGGAAAGATAGAACTAATATTTTTTATAGCATTTACAACTAAACTTGGTTGTAGTCCATATGCTTTTATCTTCTCGTTATTAAGTCTTATGTCTAACTCTTCGTCAGAGTCACCACGAACACCTATATTAGTCAAGTCTTTAAACTTCGCTAGTTCACTTTTAAGCTCATTTGCATGTTGTAATAAAATTCTTTTATCTACATCACCGGAGAGTGCTATAAGTGTAAGTGGAAAATCATGTGTAATAATTTTAGCAAGTGGCTCACTCATATCAGAAGGAAGGTCTTTTACTACCGAAGAGACTACATCTTTTACATCATTAAGTACTGATATATTTTTTGAACCTGTTTTTATATCTGCTTTAATAGTAAAAGAACCATTTTTTATACTCGTTTTTATCGATTCTAGTTCATTTATGTTTTGCAGGTCTTCTTCTATGGTTTGAACAACCATTTTATCAAGTATATCTGCTGAAGTACCTGCATACCCACCTGTAATTCTTATTTTGTCCATCTGAGTTGGAGGGAAAATCTCTTTAGGTATATTTATGTATGCAAAAATAGAAAGCATAAAAATAAACAGTAATAGTATATGGTTTAAAAGTGGTTTTTCTATAGAAAACTGTATAAACTTACGAATCATCATCGCCCCTAAAAAAGTGTGTCAAGAATTTGATTTTTAAATCGTATTGACTCAACCGAAGCAGATATAATTCTATTCTCTTCTTTGAGTGTATCGTACTCGCGCTTGAGTTTAGCGATGTCTCTACTCTTATAATAAATTTGCTGTGTTATATATACTTTTGGAAAAGTGAAAACAGCTATAAAAGTAAGTGTTAAAAGTGTAAATATGAAGTAGTTGAGGTCTAGTCTGCGACGAGGTACTAAAACTATATCTATTTCATCTAAAAGTTCTGACTTATCACTCATACTTCTTTCCCATTTGAAAAACTCTCATTTTAGCACTTCTACTTCTGATATTTTCTTTGAGCTCATCATCTTTTGCCATAAGTGGTTTACGAGTGACTATTTTCCCTAAGTCATGATCATTCCCACACTCACATCTAAAAGCTTCTGGTGGACAGATGCAAGACTTAGCCCAAGAAGCAAACTCTTGTTTTACGATACGATCTTCAAGTGAGTGAAATGAGATAATCACTACTCTAGCATTACTTATACCTGCTTCTTTAAGGGAGCTTAAAAGTGACTTTAACTCTCCAAGTTCATCATTTACTTCTATACGAATAGCCTGCATAAGTAAGGTAGCTGGGTGTATTTTTTTACCGTGAGGCATATCACTTTTAAGAGTATCACTCAAACTTTTAGCTGATGAAAAAGGACGGTTATTGATGATTTTACTTGCTATTTTTTTATAGTTACGAAGTTCGCCATATTCTAAAAGTATATGTTCTAATTCACTTTGTGAGTACCCATTTACCACTTGCTCTGCATTTAAAGGTGCAGACTTATCCATACGCATATCTAGGTTATCACTCTCATATGAAAAACCTCTCTCTTTTTGATCAAGCTGAAGAGATGAAACTCCAATATCTGCTAAAATTCCCTTGATTTGAGAAACGTCAACCTCTTCTAAAATCTCTTTTATGACATTTGAGAAACGACCTTTTTTGATATTTACTCTATCTCCATATTTTTCTAATCTTTGGCTTGAAAAATCTATGGCAGTTTGGTCTTGGTCAATTGCTATGAGTTTTATGTTTGGATTTTCATCTAAAATCATTGATGAATGCCCACCATATCCCATAGTACAGTCGATAATTATACCCTCATTTATAGAACTAAATGCCTCAATAACTTCACGGTATAGAACAGGAACATGAGGGGTATTATGCACGAAGAACCTTTATATAGTGTATTGTTTTAATTATTATACTAAAACTTGTTTAATAAAGCACAATAATATACATTTAAAACGATATAGGATATGATAGAGTAAGTAGAGTTTTTATATTTTACCAATACCACAAGGAATAAATGTAATGTTTTTTAAATACCTAAAAGCAGTTGGAACAGGACCTAAAGGGAATCGTAACCTTAGTTTAGCTGAGAGTCAAGATATGATGAAACAAATTATCTCAGGTCAAGTACATCCTGAGAATATTGCTTCATTCCTTCTAGGTTGGCGTTTAAAACCTGAGACTATAGATGAATTTAAAGGTGCACTTTTAGCACTTGATGAGTTTGTAAAGCAGTATGATGTACCTAATTCCCTCGAACTAGGATATGCCTTTGATGGGAAACTAAAGACACCCTACCTTTTTCCTCTTATTGCTAAAGAGTTGGAAAAAAGTGAATTAAACCTTTGTATCTTTGGTGACTTACTTCAACCTGCAAAAAATGGCCTCACAACACAAAAATTTTGTGAGGTAAGTGACTTAGGTCCAAATATTTTTTACTTTGATAGAAAAGAGTACCTACCCGAGTTACATGAGCTCACAGACTTACGTATGCGTTTAGGGCTAAGGTCTGGACTTAACACCTTAGAAAAACTTCCAAATATGACAAACTCTAAATTTGCAATAACAGGAGTTCATCATAAACCCTATGTAGATAAATACAATGCTGTATATGCAGATAGATACGAGAGATTCGCACTAATTCAAGGGGCCGAAGGGAGTCCTGAACTTTTTAAAAAAGGTAAACTTTGGGTGAGTGAAGATGGAAAGACTGAAGAGTTTCTTGTTGACCCGTCATACTATGGTTCAAGTACAGAGGAGGATTTAGCAAAAGTTAATGCTGCTATTTTCTTGTTTATTTGTAAAAAAGCCAACAGTATTAATGAGGCTTATGATTTACTTTCTTAACTTGGTCTCTATCTTAGTTTTTGTATAAAGTCTCTTGCTTTTTTATCAAGCATTTTCATACGTGCTATTCCCTTTGGGATGGAGAGGCGCAGTTCTTTCATCTCACTCAAGAACACTCCTAAATTGTTAGGAATTTTCTCTCTCAAGTATGTTTTAAAATGCTTGGCAAATGCAGGAGAAGCACCAGAGGTCGAAATGGCAATGGTTAAATCACCTTCTTTTATATATGCCGGGAAAATAAAATCGCAGTATTCTACGGAATCTACTGCATTACATAAACACTTGTAATTTTGCGATTCTAAGAATATCTCTTTTTGTACAGATATATCATCTACGGCTACAATCACCAAACTACACTCTTTTATATCCCCTCTCTCATAGATGCGCTTATGACACTTTATACCATGCTCATGTGCAAGATGAAGCATTTTCTCACAAATGAGAGGTGTAATAATCTCTATGTCATGACTGAAGTCTAAAAGATGTACTAACTTCTCATAAGCGATATTTCCCCCACCAACAAGCAGGATTTTTTTATTGTCTAGTTTTACAAATGCGGGAAAATAGTGATTCGCTTTTAGACTTGACATTAACGAGTCTGTCCCTTTCCATAAATCTTAAACTTATAAGTAGTAAGTCCTTCTATCCCCATAGGTCCACGAGCATGAAGTTTATTTGTACTTATTCCCACTTCTGCACCAAAACCAAAGGCACCACCATCAGTAAAACGAGTACTTGCGTTTACATATACAGCTGCGGCATCTATAGCATTTAAAAAATCTTCAGCCGCAGACATACTCTCAGTGATAATAGACTCAGAGTGACCCGAACCAAACTCAACGATATGCTCAATCGCACCCTCAACACCATCTACTACACGAATGTTTAGAATATTAGCAAGGTACTCAGTATGAAAGTCTTCATTACCTGCATGGGCAATATCAATAATAGCCTGTGTTTTATCACAACCCTTTAGTTCTGTATTTTCTATGTCAAAGGCAGCCTTTAAAACTGGTAACATCTCTTTAGCAATAGCACTATCAACAAGTAAAGTCTCCATTGCATTACAAACACCAGGACGTTGTACTTTAGCGTTTATTGCAATTTTTACTGCGTTTTCACGGTTTGCATCTTTATCTATATATGTATGGCACTGTCCTTTGTCGTGTTTAACTACACTTACAGTTGCATTTGCACTAACATGTTTTATAAGCCCTGCTCCACCACGAGGGATAATAAGGTCAACATACTTGTCCATCTTTATAAGTTTATCAACTCCTGCACGAGAAGAATCTGGTATAAGAGAGATAAGTGCTTCTGGTAAGTCATTCGCTTTGAGTACCCCTTGGAGTACTTTTGCTATAGCCTTGTTAGAATGTTCAGCCTCTTTTCCACCTTTAAGTACACATACATTTGAGCTTTTAAAACATAAAGCTGCTGTATCAGATGTAACATTTGGACGTGACTCGTAAATGATACCGATTACACCGATAGGAATACTTACTTTTTCTATCTTTAAATCATCTTCAGTTACCCAACCATCAAGAACACGACCAACAGGTTCTTTAAGGGCAGCTATCTCTTCAATTGCAATAGCCATAGAATCTATACGAGACTCATCTAAAAAAAGTCTGTCCATTAGTGCGGATGTTAAGTTATTTCTCTCTCCATCGGCCATATCTAAGGCATTCGCTTTAAGTAAATCTATGGTATTTTCTCGTAGAGCTTCTGCCATCTCTTTAAGTATGTTGTTTTTTTGACGTCCACTTAAAGTATTTAAAACTCTACTTGCTGATTTTGCTTCTTGTAAAAACTGTTCCATTTTATCTTCCATATTTGTAAAAATTATTAATGCTATAATAACATAAATAATACTAGGAACATTAATGAAAACAATCACTTTTATCGGAAATGGAAATATGGCATTAAGTATTGCTCAGGGTTTAAAGGCTACTTACAAGATAGAAGTTGTTGGAAGAAGTTTAGAGAAACTTAACAAATTTGAAAGTGACTTAGGAGTGAGTATAGATAAACATATGTTTGATAACTTTAACATGAGTGATAAAACAATTATGCTCTGTGTAAAACCTGCAAATGTTGAAGAAATCAGTACAAGACTCTCTGGTAAGGCAGAAGTTATATACTCAGTTTTGGCAGGAACTTCACTTAAAAAACTTAAAGATAACCTCACTACAAATGCAGTAGTAAGAACTATGCCAAACCTTGCAGCTTCTATTGGTGCATCTATGACAACACTTACAGGTGATGAAAATTATAAGGCCGAAGCAGAAGAGCTTTTAGGTGCTATAGGTAAAACAAGATGGTTAAGCAGTGAAAAAGAGATAGATATAGCAACAGGGCTCGCTGGAAGTGGTCCTGCATATCTATCACTTATAGCTGAAGCACTAACAGATGGAGCCGTTAAACAAGGTCTTAAACGTGATGATGCTATGGCTATTATGAGAGGTCTATTTGGTGGTTTTGGTGAGCTTATCCAGAATATACACCCTGCACTTCTTAAAGATGGTGTTATGAGTCCTGGTGGAACAACTGCGGCTGGGTATGGTGCATTAGAAGATGGAAATGTTAGAAGTTCTTGTATGGCGGCTATTGAAAAGGCATACCAAAAAGCTAAAGAGCTTTAGGTACATTTATCTGACTAGATAAAGTTAAGTATCTCTTTTTGAATATCTTCTTTATCTACTAGAGTGTTTTGTGTAACTTCTTTAGAAAAAAGCCCTTTTACCACCTCAGGTATTTGAAGCTGTGCCATTTTACTAATAGACTCTAGTGCTTCGATATCTTCAACATCTATCTCACCACTTAAAGCATTTGCGATTACTGGAGAAAATTTTGTCCACTCGGCAGTTGAGTAAGCAATAGTTTTTATCTTAGCATCACAACAAGTTTCATAAGACTTCATACAAGTAGCAGTATGTGGATCCATAAGATACTTATCATTTTCAAATGTATCTTTTATATACATCTTGCCTTCATGACCATTACAGAAGTCTGCATCAAAATTAATTTGTAGCTGTGTCAATTCATCTGCATTTAACGCATAAAAATTCTCTTTTTCTAGGTTTTGCATTAACTCACGAGTACGCTCAGGTCCAAACATATCAAATAAAATACGCTCTATATTTGATGATTTTAAGATGTCCATTGCGGGTGCAGTTGTTCCAACAACCTCGCAGTCTCTAAGATCATACTTTCCAGTTTTTATAAGTTTTGTAAGTACATTGTTTTCATTTGAAGAGATAATAATTTTCTCTACAGGCACACACATCTTTGATGCATAGTAAGCACCAAGAGCATTACCAAAGTTTCCAGATGGAACGTTAAGATATACTTTTTCACCCATAGTAATTCCCTCTTGACGAACAAGCTCTAAGTATGAGTGAATATGATAAATAATTTGAAATATAATACGACCAAAGTTTACAGAGTTTGCAGCTGAAAGAGATATGTTTTTTGCTTTAAGTGCTGCATTGAACTCATCACTAGCTAAAAGGCTTTTGAGTGCATTTTGTGCATCGTCAAAAACACCATGAATACCGATAACTTTTACGTTTTTTGCATCTTCTGTAACCATTTGTAGACGTTGAACATCACTCGTTCCACCATCAGGATACAAACAAGCAACTTGTACATTTGCACGATTTTTAAAAGTCTCTAGTGCTGCTGGACCAGTGTCTCCACTTGTTGCCGCTAGGATCAGATAGTTTTCATCACGTTTTTGTGCGATAGAAGAGAGAACAACACCAAAAGGTTGAAGTGCCATATCTTTAAATGCACGAGTAGGCCCATGGTAAAGCTCAGCGATATAAAGATTTTCTTTTACTTTCACAACAGGAACAGGATTATTTTTATCATCAAACTCATCATAAAGAGCAAGTGCTTCATCAATAACCTCAGAATCTATGTCAATCTCAAAACGATTTAACATATCTTTTGCAAGTACTTTATATGAAGAGTTTAAGTGTTTTACTAAAAACTCATTCCCAAGTTCTGGTAAGTTTTCAGGTATATAAAGCCCACCAAAAGAAGCAATTGGAGCGAGTATAGCTTCTGAAAATGTTACCGTTGCTGGTCTACTAGCATCAATTCCACGAGTCTGTATAAAGTTCATATTATTCTCTTAATTGTATTTTCGAGATTATATCTAAACTTGACTATAAAACAATTAAATACTACTCATAAACTCCATATGTAATTACAAATACTCCAAAAGTTTTATGTGGTTTGCCTGCTGCTTCTATTCCATCAATCCCTGTTGCTTGTGGCTGTTCTATTTCATCCATAGGAATAATAACATCAGACCCATCATAAAGACCAGCTACAAGAGGATTATTAAAAAGTCCAAAACTACTGTGAATACGGTATGCTTCAGCCACTTTTAGAACACTCCTTAAATCAACACTTACATTATTTTCATTGTCATAGTTATATATGACTACTCTTACTCTACCTGCATCGTATTGTTTTAACTCACTACTCTATGCTTACCTGCTGTTGGAGGAGATGATGTAAAGTTATTACCTCCACCATCTATTATTTGGTCTAGGCGAGCTCCACGGCTATTGAGTGAAAAGTCTTAGAACTTTTTACAGATCAAACTGGTTTAAGTATATTTTAGTTTTATTTAAAAAGCCTAATTGGATTAATATGATAAGATTTTTGTGTTACTTCAAACACAAGTTCATCTTCCACTCGCCCTATCGTATACCCTCTTTTTATCTTTATACCTTTTTTAATGTTTGGACTAATTTGAGAAAGGTTAGCATAGATAGTATGAAGACCATTTTTATGTTCAACAATAACAATGTTATTTAAAACTGCTGTTTTATCTGCATAAATTATTTTTCCATTAAATACAGTTTTTACTTTTGCATTTATCTTTTTTGGTTTTAAAGAGATAGACTCATTAAATATTTTTATACCATAAATAGGATCAGTATACGGACCATACTTTTTAGTGATAGTATAAGAGTCTAGAGGGGCAATAGTTTTAGAACCTCTATATTTTTTAGTCTTTACAGCCTGATAAGAACTTCCATGTTTTTTTACTTTTACAGGATTTTTATCTAAAATTATCTTTTTCTTATCAAATGCAGCCTTACGCTCTTTTGCAAGTTTTGCTTTTTTTATCTCATCTACTTTTACTATATTTAACTTTGCTAAAGTATCTTTAAGTGCATTTTGTCGACTCAGTAATTCTCTGAGTTCTTTTTTATATGATGCTTTTGAACGAGTAAGTTTTTTAAGTGCTTGTTTATTTGCTATTTGTGTTTTTATAAGTTTTTTTCTTTTAGCATCTATATTTGTAATAGCAACTTCTAAAGTACTTGCATGCTGGTTTAGAACATCTATATCTTTTGCATTAGCGATAAATGTATTACTCAAAACTGTTGCTTTTACTTTCTCTTTTTGAAGCATAGCTTTTAGTACTTCAGACTCAATAAGAGAGTCTGCACTTTGAGAACTTGACTCATCTAAAATAAGTGAGAGAGAAACACTCTTAGCTATTACCAATGAGAGTTTATCTTCTATCTTTTCTTGTTGCTCATGAAGTTTCTTTTGAGACCTTTTCATTAGTTTTAACTGTAAAGTATTATCTTTATACGATAATTCTTTTAAAGATAGCTCTTTTTTAAGATCTTTTAAGAACTTTTCTTGTTTGACTAAAGATTTTTTCTCTTTTAAAATTGCTTTTGCAGTTTCGGACATTTTTTTATTGAGTTTTGAATAGTTTTTTGAGTATTTACTCAGTTTAGAACTAGTCTTACTTATCTTTTTATCAGTAGTTGATGCTCCAAGAACTAGAGTTAAACTTAAAACAAAGAGTAGGACTAAACGCATCATACCTCTTCTTTATGACTTATAACGATAAGGGTAGCTAAAAGTGTTGAGAGTAAAAGTGCAAGACCTAGCATAACACCAAAATCTAGTATAGGGTCAAATACAATCACAGTTATGCCAATATTTGACAACTGCTCCTCTACCCAAACACTTGAAGCTATATAAGAAAATATAACAAAGGCAAAAGCACTAGCAATCAAAGCATCTACAAATGCAAGTCGGAATAATACAGCCGAACTAAGCCAAGTAGGAGCACCGAATAGACCCATAATATTCATACGTTCAGTATGTTTAAACTGCCATATTTTTAGCTCTTTAGAGATAAGTAAAATTGTTACTATTCCTACACTAAAGGCAAGAACAGATATAACAGTTTTAAATAACAATAAGAGCTTATAAGTTGTATCATGACTTTTTGAAAATGTCTCAACCTTGATCACACTTGTATCTCGTAGTAGTGCCTTAGTTAAGTTGTTTACTTCACTAGGTGATGGGTAATATACTAAAACTAATTTGTAAAATTTTGGTAAAGAGAGCTTTAAGAGATCTATATTTTTTTTACTTATTCCATGGTTAAGCTTTTTGATCACCTTATCTGGAGAGAGTAAAACTATCTTTTTTATGAGTTTATGTTGATTTATTATTATGTTTGCATTTAGTGTTTTTTGACTTACAGCTACTATAGAGTAGTTATTAGCAAGGTTATCTTTATAAGCATTGATAGATCTGTCTACTATAATAAAAGTTTGTAATGAAAATAAAATACTGAGTAGTGCTACAACTAAAGAGAGATGATTCTTAAGCGACTTCATGAATACTCCCATACTCAATATGAAAATGTTTAAAATCAACACCCATACTCTCTGGAATATGGTGAGTTACTACTATCACTGTTGATTTAAGGTCTGTATTTGCGCCTTCGAGTAGATTCCAAATGAGTTGTGATGAGTAATCATCAAGGTTTCCCGTAGGTTCATCTGCTAAAATTAAAACTGGATTATGGGAGAGTGCTCTAGCCATAGCAACTCTTTGTTGCTCTCCACCACTTAACTCTTTTGGATATTTTCCAGCTTGATGTGTGAGTCGTACATGTTTAAGTAGTGTATCTACTTGAGTTTTTTGAACTGTTTTGTCATAACCACTTATTATCAGTGGAAGCATGATATTTTTCTCTATAGTCCATTCTTTTACAAGTTTATAGTCTTGAAAAACTATACCTGTATGTTTACGCAGTAAGTTTAACTTAGATCTTGTCACGCCGTTAAGCTCTACACCTGCTACAACGAGGCTACCCTCTTGGGGTTTTAAAGCTCCATATAGAGACTTTAAAAGTGTTGATTTTCCACTACCACTAGCACCTGTTATAAAAATAAAACTACCCGAGTCTATAGAAAAACTTACTTTATTGATGATTGTTTCATCTTTAGAATAGGAAAGAGAAAGATTATTAGCAACTATAACTTTATCCATTTAGAACCTTATTTAAATATTTATGTGCTTCTAAATTACTTCGTGATTTAAGTGGTAATTCTGGATAATAAGAGACACTATTCTCTTTTATTATAAGATATAAATGTTCTGGTCTATCGAAACTTCCCATCGATAATCGCAGCATTATACCATCATCAAGAGTATATGTACGTTCAAAATGAATAAAGCCACTCTCAAAGCGTTCCGTAGTCTTGTGTAGTTTTAAAAGCTTCTCAAATGTGGCCTTTTCTTTTGAAAATTCAAATGAACCTTCTATACTTAAAACCTCGGACTCTTCTTCATTTATCATCGTGACATCATAGATATTTTTTTCCATTTTACGCCATCTATCTTCATACTTAGAAACAACAGCTATATCTTTGTTCTTGTTTATATGAAGGACAGTTTTGTTAAAGTTGATAAAGGTTTCATAAGAGTAAGCATAGTATTTTTCACTATCTGTACGAAGCTCTAGTCTTCCATCTACTTTTAAAACACGTCTTGCTTCTTCTATAAAAGAAGTACTTATAACTCTACGATGTGGTTTTTTATCCCATGGAACAGGAAAATGAACATATACTTTTCCAACGATATTTGAAGGAATTAGTTCCATAAACAGTCTTGCATCATAGTCAAGAACAAGTAAATTGTCTAACTCTTGAATAGCCACTTGTTTAAGAACTTGTTCTATCGATGGACGATGAATCTCAATCCCTATAAAAAGTATATCGGGATTATGTGCTGCTTGGTGCAGTAAGTGACGACCTGAACCGAAACCAACCTCAACACAAACTTCTCTATCTATAGGAAAATCTTCTGCAAAGTACTCTATTTTCTTTAGTGCTGTTACTTTTTCAAGGTGCTCATTTTTTTCACCACTTAAAACATTTGATGCCAAAACATTTAACTCTGCAAAATCAGCATAAGCATTAAGTGCACGGTGAACATTATATATGGAAGCTGGACGGGTTAGTTTATCAGTTTTAAGTAGACTTCTATTATCCTCTTCTTTGACTAAAAGAAAAAAATCTTCGCCCTCAACACTTACAGAAATAAGCTTTTCATTTACTGCGTTTGCATTGCTTGCACAAAAGTTAAATGTAACATGATTATGTGAAGCTGGATAAGATATCTCTTTAAATTTTTCTATATGAAGGTGAGGCATTAAAGGCCACTCAAATCTAAGTCTTCGCTAGTAGTTGCAATAGTGTCTTTTTTAGCTTCTACTGCTTGTGTTTCATTTTTTTCTTCTATAATTTCATCTGACTTAGGTATAACTATCTTCACTCTTACACTCTGGTTAGATTTTATGCCATTAACATCAACAGAATAAACGACATATGAGTAAGTGCTATCAGCTGCTACATTTTTATCTATAAACTTATTTCCTTTTATCTCTGTAAACTCTTCAATTGTTTCATCAAACCAACTTTTTTTATGGCTTCTAATAATAGAATAACTTACAGAACGAGGATCAGTCTTACTCCAATGAATTTCTATATTACTACCAACATGTTTAGCTATGATAATTGAAGGTGCCTCAGGAATACTCAAAGTCATACCCAAAATAGTGTTTTTAGAATGTTCACTCTCTAAGCTATCTTTATCAACAGCACTTACTCTATAAAAATATATTTTACCATTTTCTTTTATCTTATCTATAAAATTATTGTTATGTAGTTTTGCAATCACTGAATAACCACTATGTATCTCTTTACTTCTATAAAGATAATAGAGTGCAAAATCTTCTTGTACTGACTCATCCCAGTTAATATTAATTTTGTTTGCAATATTTGTTGTTGCATTAAGGTTTGTAATAGGATTTGGTAACGCTTTTGTTACTACTTTTACAGTTACAGATGGTGTTGAAGTAATTCCGTCATAAGTAATAGCACGAAGTCTATATAAATATACAAAATTATCCTTTAACTCTTCATCTATATACTCTGCATTGAAACGGCCTGTGATAGTGTCAAGCTTTTTCCATTTTTCATTTTCAAGTGTTTTTCTTTCCATCACATATGCTTTTACTTTTTGATTTGAGTGAGGTCTCCAGATGATTTTTGCTACACGGGGCATACCTGTGACACTGTGTATCCAAGATACTGACTCTATAACGGGTAGTGTGTTTACAACTATCCTTCTAGATGTTCTTCCCTCTCCAATCGCACTAAATGTTTTAAATGTATATATATATCTTGTATCTGGTTTGACTGCTGTATCTACATAATGAGTTGCAAACCTACTTTGAATAGTAGTATAATAAACTAATTCACTCGTTCCATCAGCATTTTCTACCATTTTATATATATAAATTCCCTGTACATTAGGGTGGATTATACTATTCCACTCAAATGCAACACTCTTCATCCCAAGAATTATGCCATTTTTAGTTAAAGTTACTAGAGGCAGTGACTCATCTAAAACAGCACTCTCTTTATCTGCTGGTGTAGGTGTACACCCACTAAGAATTAGTAGTGAAAGACTTAACGATGTAACTAGTATCCATAACTTCATTTATACTCTCCGCATTAAATTTTTTATCAATTTCGTTTTTCATATATGTGTCAAAATCTGCACTAAATGTCATCACTTCTTTTGTAGTAGGATGTACAAAATAAATCATATAAGCATGTAGCAAAATACGTTCCGCCTTCTCTGATCTTGGATTTACACCGTAGATATGATCACCTAAAATATGACGATTAATAGTTTCTAAGTGTACACGGATTTGGTGTGTTCTTCCAGTAAAGAGCTTACACGCAACAAGTTGGTTTTTTTCATCTGTACTTAATGCAAGTTGCTTAAACATAGTTTTTGCATATTTTTTATGCTCCATACCACATGACATTTTTAGACGATTATTTGCACTTCTACCAATGTTCCCTTCTATAGTCGTGATATCATCTTTAAGTGGTGGGTTTAAAACTGCTATATAATAACGTCCCATACTTTTGTCTTTAAGTTGTGCTGATAAAAACTCATGAGCATCATTGTTTTTTGCAACAACCATAGTCCCTGAAGTTCCTTTATCTAAACGGTGAACGATTCCGTTACGCTCTTCTCCACTAATAGTTGAGAGTCTTACACCCTTATGTTTGAGCCAATCTACTAAAGTTGCTCCTTTTACACTTGGTGCTGGGTGAACAGTAAGACCACTTGGTTTATTTATAACTAAAAGATCGTCATCCTCATAGAGTACTTCAACATCGAAGTCTACTTCAAGGGCTTCTTCAACTTTAGCCTCTGGAAATTCTACTCTTACTTTTTGGCTTTCTTTTAGTTTGACACCTGGACGTGCTACTTGTTTTTCATCTACCCAAACACAGTTAGCTTTTATAAGCCCTGCTATTTGAGAACGAGTTTGCCCAATTTGAGTGGAGAGAAACGTATCTAGTCTCTCTGGGTTTTCACATATATATTCTTGTGTTTTCATGTTTTTACATTACCTTTATGATACAATTCTTGAAATTTATTTTTGGAGTTATAAACTTGTGGAAATTTAATAAGAGTATTTTAACACAATTTGACTTTTTTTCTATCATTCTTATCATTCCTTTAGTTATTGGTTCGAACTTTCTCATAGGAGAGGCTGTTCCTGCCCTTGCTCAAAAACAACTCGCATATGTTGGTGTAGCTGCTCTTACATTTGTAGGTGTTTTTTTTCTTCCGATTCGTCGTATGTCTTGGTTTATTCCTCTCATTTACTGGGTAAATATCGGACTACTTTTTGCAGTACAATTTTTCGGTCATGCACGTTTAGGTGCACAAAGATGGATAGATATACCCTTTATAAACGCAACTATTCAACCCTCAGAGTTTGTAAAACCTGCTCTTATTTTAATGCTTGCTTACCTTATACATAAAGTACCACCCCCTCTTCAAGGGTATAGAATTAAAGAATTTTCTAAATTAAGCTTTTATATACTGCTGCCTTTTTTTCTTATCGCAAAAGAACCAGACCTTGGAACGGCTTTAGTTCTTTTGTTCATAGGTTTTGGTGTTTTATTTTTTATAGGGATTCAATGGAAGATTATGGCGACAATTGCGATTAGTGCCATACTTTTTATACCTATCGCTTATCAGTTTATTTTACACGATTATCAAAAAGTACGTATAAATGATTTTTTAAGTGAGAAGCCCTCTTATCATGTGCATCAATCCATCATAGCTATTGGTTCAGGTGGTTGGACAGGAAAGAGTAAAGAAAATGCTACACAAACGCAAATGAAGTTTTTACCTATTGCCACAAGTGATTTTATCTTTGCTTTTGTAGTTGAGCGTACCGGATTTTTAGGAGCTTTTGCTCTTATTATGCTCTATGCCATTCTTATACTACATCTCTTTAGCCTAGCCCTTTTTAACAAAGACTACTATATAAAGGTTGTAAGTGCCTCCATTAGTTTTATGATATTTATCTATATGGGTGTTAATATCTCTATGACAATAGGATTTGCACCAGTTGTAGGTGTACCTCTACCCATGTTTAGTTATGGTGGTAGTAGTTTTTTAAACTTTATGGTACTCTTTGCCATTATGCAAAACCTCATCACATTTCAATACAAAGACATGTATGATAACCGTGGTACTAAAAGTTTTCTCTAAGGGAAAAATAAATGGATACTTATATAAAGAATAGACTCAGAATTGAAATTGAAAAAGCTTATTATATTGCTAAAAGGTACAAATCTGCATCTTCTTTTGCTATTTTGTATTTTGAAGGTGACTTAAACATAACTGACCTAGGACACTTTCTTAGAATATCTGATCATCTACTTAAAACTGATGATAAGCATTACTTCATACACTTAAGCTTTGGCATCATAGAACCTTCTACTTAAGCTAGATAAACATTTACATAACTCTAACTCATGTATAGCTATAGATACTTTTGATATCACGAAGTCCCCAACGATAGTTATAAATAGACTAACACAGATACTAAGTGCAGCACAGAAAAACTCTTATTCTAGAATAGAAAATGAAAATATATTAAATGAGTTGTGTTAAAAAGAAGATAGATGGTGCCGACACGAGGATTTGAACCCGGGCCTGCTGATTACAAATCAGCTGCTCTAGCCAACTGAGCTATGTCGGAAAATTTTATAATTTTAAATGAATTGTTTACATAAACATAAGAAGTATTTTAGTTTTTATGGATGGAGCGGGTGAAGAGATTCGAACTCTCGACAGCCTGCTTGGAAGGCAGGAACTCTAGCCACTGAGTTACACCCGCATAGGTGTTTAGATGGTGCCGACACGAGGATTTGAACCCCGGGCCTGCTGATTACAAATCAGCTGCTCTAGCCAACTGAGCTATGTCGGCAAATGTTACAATTTTAAACTGTAAAGATTTTCTTATTTTTGCACTAGTTGTGCTTTAAAATTAGGCGAAGCATACGCTAAGTATGTGAGTCTGATTTTGAAGTGCAAATTGTGTAAAAAGAAGTGGCGCGGTGGAAGGGACTCGAACCCTCGACACCCTGCGTGACAGGCAGGTACTCTAACCAACTGAGCTACCACCGCGCATATAATAAAATGGTGGGCACTACTGGACTCGAACCAGTGACATCTACCTTGTAAGGGTAGCGCTCTACCAACTGAGCTAAGCGCCCAACTTAATGGAAAAATAAAACACCAGAATTTGGCGACCCCTAAAGGATTTGAACCTCTGTTCCTACCATGAAGTGATAGTGTCCTTGGCCACTAGACGAAAGGGTCACTGTACTTTCATAAACGAAAGGTTTATTGACAATTATGGTGGGCATTACTGGACTCGAACCAGTGACATCTACCTTGTAAGGGTAGCGCTCTACCAACTGAGCTAAACGCCCATCTAAACTAAAAATATATGGCGCGGTGGAAGGGACTCGAACCCTCGACACCCTGCGTGACAGGCAGGTACTCTAACCAGCTGAGCTACCACCGCATATATTATTTTTAATTTAAAATGGTGTCCTGTGATGGATTCGAACCATCGGCCACATCATTAAAAGTGACGTGCTCTACCAGCTGAGCTAACAAGACTTATTACTCTTAATGTTAAGAGGTCGAAATTATAGACAAATAGGTCTTAGATGTCAAGATAAATTCATACAAATTTAAAAAAAAGTCTCTTTGTCAATGAGCAGGAGCAATTTTATCGCATGAAGTGCACTCTGATGCTGTATATAATTTCTATCACCGGATAACTGTAAATGCTCTTCTATATGTAGTGTTTTACTTCTTACACTTATGTATACGGTTCCCACTGGTTTCTCTTTAGTTCCACCACCGTCTCCTGCTATGCCACTGATAGCAAGTGTATAATCTGCATTACTTACATTCATCACACCCTCACTCATTTCATACACTACACTTGAGCTTACAGCACCACTCTCTACTAGTGTGTCATTTGATACTGCTAACCAGTTCTCTTTTAAGTCATTTGAGTAAGTTACTAGTGAACCATTTAAAATATTTGATGCACCATTCTCTTTTGTGAAATAGTAAGCAAGCAGGCCACCCGTACAACTCTCAGCAAAACTTACTTTTCTTTTTAAACCTGAGAGTCTCTCTATAATATAGGTAATGATGTTGGCAGATGTTATAAGTTTTTTAGGAAGTAGTTTTTTTGCTCCTTCTATAAAGTGACTTATATCACCATAGCGTTTAGAGGTTATGTCTATGCGTAACCAACCTTTTATATTCTGTGTTACACTAAAAGTAACTTCAAACATTTGAGAAATAGGACTTAAAATACTTATAAGAGTATCTTTTTCTTCTTCAAAGACATGTATAGTTGCCTGTATTTCATTTAATGGCATCAAAATATGGGGCATCATTTGACCCTCATCTATTTGCATAACATTCACTATAGTCTTGTTATATTCTAAAAGATAAGATCTTTCCTTACATAGTGAAGCCTTTTGAGGGATGAGCATATTTTCATGTAAAACTTGGTTATCACTCGTAGCAGTACATATAAGTTTACCAATAGTTGAAAAATTCTTTCTGCTTGTAATGATGATGATTTTATCATTACTATCTAGTTGCTCTTGAAGGTAGAGAAAAAGAGAGTTATCACTACTTTTAAAGTGTGTCACAGAGCTTATAAACTCATGTTTATTTTCTATACGACGAAGTATATACTCTTTTAATGCACTGTTATAAACAAACTTATTCCCAATTAATATTATATGTAATTTCATACAATCATTATATCACTTTTATGAGTTTTTCAATATATAAAGGATATAATCCAAAAAATTTCATACATTTTATGAGGCTCATTATGGATTACAAAGACACATTATTATTACCAACTACAAGTTTTGCAATGCGCGGAAACTTAATAAACAACGAACCTAAACGCTATGCTCAGTGGGATGCTGATAAAGTATACGAAAAGATGAAAATAAACCGAAAAGATGCACCAAAGTTCACTCTTCACGATGGACCTCCTTATGCAAATGGTCATATCCATATAGGTCATGCACTTAACAAAGTACTTAAAGATATCATCATCAAACACAACTACTTCAACGGTAAGTCTGTGCGTTTTACTCCGGGTTGGGATTGTCATGGTCTACCGATAGAGCAACAAGTTGAGAAAAAACTTGGTGGAAAAAAGAAAAAAGAACTTCTTGAGACACATGAGATTCGTAAGCTTTGTCGTGAACATGCTGCAAAATTTGTAGACATTCAAAGAGATGAGTTTAAGACTCTTGGTATCATCGCTGACTGGAATAATCCTTATGTTACTATGGACTATAAATTTGAAGCAAACATCTATCGTACACTTTGTGGTGTTGCTAAAAAAGGTCTTTTAATAGAACGTTCAAAACCTGTTTTTTGGTCATGGGCTGAGAGAACTGCACTTGCAGAAGCTGAAGTTGAGTACGAAGACAAAGAGTCTCACTCAATCTTTATTGCATTTGAGTTAGATGACGCTGCAAAAGCTAAGTTAAACATCACTGGTAAAGCTGCACCAGTTATCTGGACTACAACACCTTGGACTATACCTGCGAACACTGCTATCTCACTAAACCCTGAGGAAGAGTATGTTCTTACGGATACTGGTTACATCGTAGCAAAAGAGCTTTTAGCTTCTCTTATAGAAGATGAAGTAATTAGCGGTAGTGTTGTTCAAACATTTAAAGCGACTGAGTTTGAAAACTTAAAAGCTATAAACCCACTAAACTCTCGTGAGTCTCGTCTTATCCTAGGTGAGCATGTTCTTATGGATAGTGGTACTGGTTGTGTTCATACTGCTCCAGGTCACGGTGAGGATGACTACCGTGTTGGACTTTTATATGACTTAGAAGTTGTTATGCCTGTTGATGAAACTGGTTGTTTTGATGACACTATAGTTAAAGACAAACTTATTCCAAATCCAGAAGACTTTTTAGGTCGTCACATCTTTAAATCAAATGATGACATCATAGAACTTATGGGAGATGCAGTAGTAAAAGTATCTAAGTTTACTCACTCATACCCACACTGTTGGAGATCTCATACTCCACTTATCTTTAGAGCAACTAGACAGTGGTTCATCTCAGTAGACGAAAACCCTGAAGGCGAAGATAGAACACTAAGAAACATCGCTTTAGATGAGATAGAAAAGACTCTTTTTGTACCTGAAACAGGTAGAAATCGCCTTAAGTCAATGGTTTCAAACCGTCCTGACTGGTGTATATCTCGTCAACGTGACTGGGGTGTTCCTATCGCATTTTTCAGAGTAAAAGCTACGGGTGAAGTTATTTTCGATGAGAAAGTTTTAAACTATGTTGCTATGATTTTTGAAATGCAAGGAAGTGATGCTTGGTACTCAATGCCAACAGAAATGCTTCTTTACCCAGGTGCTGGTTACAAAGCTGATGAAGTAGAAAAAGTAACTGATATCTTAGATGTATGGTTTGACTCAGGTTCAACTTGGAACTCTGTGTTGAAGTCTCGCAACTACGATGCTGGTGAATACCAAGCTGACTTATATGTAGAAGGTTCTGACCAACATCGTGGTTGGTTCCAGTCTTCACTTTTCCTATCAGCAGCAGTTGAGCATAAAGCACCATATAAAGGTGTTCTTACTCACGGTTTTACAGTTGATGACAAGGGCGAAAAAATGTCTAAGAGTAAGGGTAATGTTATTGCTCCTGAGAAAATTCTCAAAGAGTACGGAAGTGAAATCTTGCGTTTATGGGTAGCATCTTCAGACTATCAAGGTGACTTAAAAATCTCTCAAGGGATTTTAAAGCAGATAAGCGAGAACTACCGTAAACTAAGAAATACTTTTAGAATCATGCTTGCAAACATCAACGACTTAGAAACACTTACACCATACGAAGAGATGGGTGCACTTGATAAGTGGATCATCGATGTATCTTCAAATGTATTTGCTGAAGTTCATAAGTCTTTTGCAGAGTATAACTTCGTTGGAGGTATGAGTACACTTAACAACTTTATAGCAAATGAGTTAAGTGGAATGTACATAGACATGACAAAAGATTCTCTTTACTGTAATGCTAAGACTGACCCAAGACGTATGGCAAGCCAGAGTGCAATGGCGATGATAACAAAAAGCCTACTTCTTATAATGGCTCCGGTACTTACATATACTTGTGATGAGATTATAGACCATGCTCCTGCTATCATCAAAGGTGATGCTAAGTCTATCTTTGACCTTGTGTATGAGCCTATCACTCCATCAAAGTCTGCGTTTGACGCCGAATACATGGTAAAAGCCCGTGAAGGTTTTGGAAGTGTTGTAGATGCACTCAAAAAAGAGAAAATCATCAAAAGTACTTTAGAGTTAGTTATACATACTGAGTCAAAAGAAGTGCTTGACCTTGATAGTGTAGATGCTGAGGACTGGTTTGTAGTAAGTAGTGTTCTTGAAGATACACCAGAAGAAGATGCTCTAGGAAGTTTCAAAGTAAACAAAGACACTTTTACAATAGTAAAAGCAACTGCACACAAATGTCCAAGATGTTGGAAGTTCCAGTCTCTTAAAGAAGACTGTGCTTGTAAACGCTGTACGGAAGTTATAAGTGCCTAACTTCGTAGAGCCAGTCTCACTAGAGTTTATCGGAGTCACAGTAGCTCTGATATTTCTCGGTGTTGGGATTGGGATATTTTTAGTGAAGAAGTTTAAGTAGTTCTTCACTTTCCCCTCTTTTTTTAAGCTCATTTATGTTCTTTTAATGGATATATGACTAATAATGCTCATTTATACTCTAATAATGGGGATGAATAAAGAGTTCTTAGTCATAATACTTCATAAAGTCCACAATCCCATCTATAATAAAAATCCCATTCCCATTTAAACTCCATTCGCTATAATTCGCATACTTATTTAAAATAAACATTTCGAGGTATAACTTATGACAACTATGGAAGCACTATTAATAGCAAAAGATAAAAATACAACTGCGGAGGTTTTAGCCGGTCTTGTTGATAATGGGGATGGTTTTGTTCTTCTTCAAGTAGCAGCAAACCACAACACATCTACAGAAACTTTAGATATCCTCAGCAAAAATGAAAATCAAATTGTTCGACAGTTTGTTGCAGAGCACTTTAACACATCGGTTGCAACTTTAGTGATGTTAAGTGAAGATACTCATATCGCTTCATGGGTAGCGGGTAACCCTAACACTCCAGCAGAGGTTATCCATAAACTCTCTAAAGATGAAGATATTTTTATCCGTCTATCTGTTTCTGTAAACCCTAACATCACTATGGGAATTCTCTACACACTTTCTAAAGATGAGGATGAAAATGTTCGTGCAGCAGTTGCAAAGAACCCTAAAATATCTTTAGATATACTCAAAACTTTAGCAAAAGATGAAAACGAAGATGTACGTGACGTAGTTGCTGAACATCCAAAGATGGCGGCTATAGCCTAGGACATTAGTAGAAGTTAAACCTTGTAATAGCTGAAGTATAATTGTGTTAAAATTCACAATCAAAAACTTCAAAAGAGAAAACAATGGATAAAAACTTCAACTATTCTAATTTAAAGCTAGGTATCATCGGTGGTGGTCAACTCGGTAAAATCATGTCTCAAAAAGCCAAAAAGATGGGCTTTCATGTAACCATTTTAGACCCTACTTTTAACTGCCCTGCAGCACAAGTTTCAGATAAGCATATCATGGGCGGTTTCCATGATGTTGCCATGCTTGAACAGTTAGTTCAAGAGACAGATGTTACTACATTTGAGCTAGAGCATGTTGAGACTTCTATCTTAAAAGAGCTATTTGACAACGGTCATGTGATTCACCCCTCCCCTTATGTAATAGAGTTAATCCAAAACAAATACGAGCAAAAAAAACTTTTAGACGAAAGAGGCATTCCTGTACCAAAATACAAGAGTGTTGAATCAGATGAAGATTTGTGTGCATTTGGATTCCCCGTTGTTCAAAAAGCAAAACTTGAAGGGTATGACGGCAACGGTGTGATGATGCTTAAACGTCCAGAGGATGTACTAAATGCCATCAAAGCTGAGTCTTTTATAGAAGAGCTTGTAGATATAGATAAAGAACTAGCAATTATCGTAGCAAGAAATATGGAAGGCCAAATCAAATGTTACCCTGTAGTAGAAATGCTTTTTGATGATAGAACAAACATCTGCGATATCGTAATGGCACCTGCTAAAATCTCTAAAGAAATAGAAGAAAAAGCAGTTGAAATATCTACAAAATGTATCGAAATTCTTGATGGTGTTGGTATCTTTGGAGTTGAGCTTTTCTTAACAAGGTCTGGTGACATACTTGTAAATGAAATCGCTCCAAGACCTCATAACTCAGGACACTATACTGTTGAAGCATGTGCAACCTCACAGTTTGAGCAGATCATTCGAGCCGTTACAAACCTACCTCTTGGTTCTACAAAACTACTCTCTCCATCTGTCATGGTAAATTTACTTGGAGAAGAAGGTTATGCTGGTGAGCCGTTTATTGATGGGATTCACGATGCACTAGAGATTCCTGAACTTTCATTTCATTTTTATGGAAAAACTTTTACGAAACCATTTAGAAAGATGGGACACATCACAGTTTTAGATGATGACCTAGACAAGGCTTTAGAAAAAGCGATGAAAGCCAAAGATATATTAAAAATTAAAGGAAGTAAAAAGATATGAGTAAAGCATTAGTTGGAATTATAATGGGGAGTGACTCTGACCTTCCAGTTATGAGTGCTGCTATCGCTATGTGTGAAGAGTTTGGTATCGCTTATGAAGTAGATATCGTATCTGCACATAGAACACCTGAAAAACTTGTAGAGTATGCTAAAAGTGCGCAGGATAGAGGTCTTGTAGTCATCATAGCTGGTGCTGGTGGTGCAGCACACTTACCAGGAATGGTAGCAGCTGAAACTGCACTACCTGTTATCGGTGTACCTGTGAGAAGCTCATCTTTAGATGGTATGGATTCACTTCTTTCTATCGTTCAGATGCCTGGTGGTGTTCCTGTTGCAACTGTCGCTATAAATGGTGCAAAAAATGCAGGAATACTTGCAGCTCAAATCATCAGTGCAATGGATAATTCTCTAAGAGAAAAGATTACAGCATATAAACTAAATATGAAAGCTGAAGTAGAAAAAAAGTCCAAAAAGCTAAGGGCAATAGGTTACAAAAAATACTTAGAACAAATGCCTAAAAAGTAACTCTATGAAAAAAATAATATCTGATATACATAACGGCATACAAAACAGTCGAAAAACAATTGAATTTCTTCAAAAAAATAGTAAATGGACTTGGATTGGAGACTACCCTGTCTCAGTTGTTAACGAAGTCACTAGAGTTACAGATGAGGTAACAGAAGAGATAAACTTCTTTGATGAAAATGGTTTTTCTAAACACTCTTATACAAAAGATGATATAAAACTCTTAAAGAAAAATGCACCGAGTACCATTAAAACTGCTTATCTTCTTTGTCTCAAGAAACAACGAAGTGGGGATTTTAATTTTTTAGAAAAGTTTCCTCATGATAGATGGAAAAAAGTTACAGATGAAGAAGATAATTTTGAAGCACTAGTTGAGTTTTCAAAATTTACTACTGATGATGATAGTAAAACAATTGAAACTGCACTTCGTGACATTATGAGAAGTTCAAAAGAAATACCATCGCTTAAACGCATCGGTTTTGTGTGGATAGTTACTCTTCCTAAGACTATAAATATAGTTGATATACTAGAACACTATTTTAGTGACAACCATATATTTGTCGAAGCAGGACGAAAGGTTACCTATATCGCATGGGGTGATATGCTTGCAAACATTAATATGAGATACTTTGTTAATACTCCTTAAACCTACATTTTGATATAATCACAACCATTAATATAAACAATAGGAATTTTAGTGATTACATTAAAAGAAGCTCTTACACTTAATAAAGACGAACTTAAGAAATTTAAAGATGATTTAAAAGCTAAAATAGAAGCTAACCCTGAACTAAATGCATACATTGATGTGAAAAATGTTGGAGAAGGTGTACCTATTGCCATTAAAGACAACATTCAAGTTCAAGGCTGGTCTGTAACTGCTGCTTCAAATATCCTTCAAGGTTATATCGCTCCATATAATGCAACTGTTATAAATAAACTTACAGATGCTGGACTTTCTCCTTTTGGCCGTGTTAATATGGATGAGTTTGCTATGGGTTCGACTACTGAGTCTAGCTTTTATGGTAAAACACTTAATCCCGTAAATCCTGAGTATGTTCCTGGTGGAAGTTCTGGTGGATCTGCTGCAGCTGTAGGTGCTGGACTTGCTATTGCCGCACTTGGTAGTGATACTGGTGGCTCTATCCGTCAACCTGCTGCCTTTTGTGGAATAGTAGGAATGAAACCTACCTATGGTCGTGTTTCACGTTTCGGCTTAGGGGCATATGCTTCAAGCCTTGATCAAATTGGTCCACTAACACAAAATGTAGAAGATGCTGCAATTTTGTATGACATAATTAGTGGTTCATGCGAAAAAGACTCTACAAATGCACAAAGGGATGATAAAGTAACTCCATCTTTAAATGCAGATAGAAAGCTTCGAATCGCTATTTTACCAGACTACTTAGAAAATGCAAATCAAGATATAAAAGATGCCTATGCAAAAGCTATAGAAGCACTTAAAGCACAAGGTCACACTATAGTAGAACACGAGATGAAAGACTCTAAGTTTGATATCTCAGCTTATTATATAACTGCGACTGCTGAAGCGACTACAAACCTTGCTCGTTATGATGGTATCCGTTATGGTAACCGTGTTGAAGGTAAAAACCTAGAAGATACTTTTGTGCAAACTCGTAGTAATGGTTTTGGTGATGAAGTTAAACGCCGTATCATGTTGGGTAATTTTGTACTTTCAAGTGGATACTACGAAGCTTATTATGTAAAAGCACAAAAAGCACGTCATATCATCAAAGACAACTATGCGAAAATATTTGAAGATGTTGACTTGATTCTCTCACCAGTTGCACCAACTGTAGCTCCAAAATTTGGTGAACTTGCAACTCCTATGGATATGTACCTTAGTGATATTTATACTATTAGTGTAAATCTTGCTGGTCTTCCAGGTCTTTCACTCCCAGTTATGAAAAATGCCGATGGTATGCCAGTTGGTTTACAACTCATAGCTTCTGCTTATGATGAGCAGACTCTTTTTGATGGTTCACTCTCACTTGAACGCGAGCTAAACTACAAAGCATAATGCTCTAGACTTTCATACACACCATCCATATATTTTCCGTATTAATTTACAGAGGATATTGATTTATTAAGAGAGATAGTTATCACTTATGGACAAGGTTATTTTTAACCTCTTAATGATTAGTTATAGTCATTAAAGAATTACTTTTACCTCTTTTTTAGCACAATATAGATATAATCCAAAAATTTTAAAGGATGACCATGAGAATTCGTAAACGCGCCCTAACATTTGAAGATGTACTTTTAGTACCTCAATATTCCGAAGTTCTTCCAAAAGAAGTATCACTAGAAACAAAATTAACAAAAAATATTAGCCTTAAAATCCCTATGGTATCTGCTGCAATGGATACGGTTACCGAGTACCGAGCTGCTATTGCAATGGCTAGACTTGGTGGGATTGGTATTATCCATAAAAATATGGATATTAAGAGACAATGTAAAGAAGTAATTAAAGTAAAGAAATCTGAGAGTGGTATTATTATTGATCCAATTTTTGTATATCCTGATGCTACTTTAGCTGATGCAGAAGTTCTAATGAGTGAGTATAAAATCTCTGGTGTTCCAGTTGTTGACGGTCATAATAAACTGCTTGGTATTCTTACAAATCGTGATATGCGTTTTGAAAAAGATATGAAAATGCTTGTAGTGGATGCAATGACTGCTATGCCACTTATCACTGCAACCAAAGGGATTGACCTTGATGATGCTGCTGATATCATGCATAAAAATAAGATAGAAAAACTACCTATTATTGATGAAGATGGTTTATTAAAAGGTCTTATCACTATCAAAGATATCAAAAAACGCATAGAGTACCCAAACTCAAACAAAGACTCTTTTGGTCGTCTTGTTGTTGGTGCTGCTATTGGTGTTGGTCAATATGACCGTGCCAAAGCACTTGTTGATGCTGGTGTTGATGTTTTAGTTCTTGACTCAGCACATGGGCATTCAAAAGGAATACTCGATACTGTTCGTAAGATTAAAGAGACAATGGAAGTAGATGTTATAGCTGGTAATATCGCAACTGCAGAAGCTGTTCTTGCTTTAATAGAAGCTGGGGCTGACGCAGTTAAAGTTGGAATCGGACCAGGGTCTATCTGTACAACTCGTATAGTTGCCGGTGTTGGTGTTCCACAAATTTCTGCTATTGATGAGTGTGCTGAGGCTGCTCGTCCTTTTGGTGTTCCTGTTATCGCTGATGGTGGTATCAAATACTCAGGAGATATTGCTAAAGCTCTTGCTGTTGGTGCCTCATGTGTTATGGCTGGTTCATTACTTGCAGGAACCGAAGAAGCTCCTGGTGAGACTATTATGTTTCAAGGTCGCCAATATAAATCATACCGTGGTATGGGTTCTATCGGAGCTATGCAAAAAGGTTCAACTGATAGATATTTTCAAGAAGGAACTGCTGCTGATAAGTTAGTACCAGAAGGAATTGAAGGTCGTGTACCTTTTAGAGGAAGTATCGCTGGAATCGTTCATCAAATGATGGGTGGTCTTCGTGCTTCAATGGGTTACTGTGGAAGTGAAAATATTACTGTATTCTGGGAGAAATCTGAATTTGTAGAGATCACATCTGCTGGGCTTAAAGAGTCTCATGTTCATGATGTTATCATTACACAAGAAGCTCCGAACTACCACGTTTAGTATTTAATAGAGAGACTTTATAAGTTTCTCTTTATCTACTAAGTCTTTTGCTTTACCAATATCTACACTTTTAGCAGCACTAGAATAATCACCTTGCTATAATACTGTAGCAGCCTTTGTTTTGTTCACTGAAGCACTCGCGTTATCTTTCTCAACTCCATCCATATCAAAAACAAATAGACTACAACTTGCTTGAATCACACTTAATTATGTATAATAATCAATATTAAAAATAATAAGGAACTTAAACTTTGAACAATATTAGATATGCAGGTTTTAGTATTCGCTTTATTGCTTCACTACTTGACACTATTTTTCTAGCACTTCCAATTGGAATACTTATATATTTTTTGAGTGATGGAAACTGGTTTGACTTTTCTCACTACAAACATAATGTTATAATGGCAATGAGCGCGAATACCAATGCCCTAGACTCTTTCCCTCAAACTTCACTAAGATGGGAACTACTCTTTGAAGTATCTATTTTACTAATCACAATGTTATTTTGGAAAAGGTATAAGGGTGCTACACCAGGAAAAAGGTTTGTTCATATAAAAATTGTTGATGCAAAAAGCTTTGATGATATCACAAACAAACAAGCGATTACCCGTTCTATTGGTTATATCGCTTCTACATTTTCTTTTTTGATCGGCTTTATAATGGTAGTATTTAGAGATGACAAAAGAGGTCTACATGACCTCTTAGCTGGTACTGTAGTTATTTATGACGAAGTGTCTTGATTCTCTTCTAAAGAAATTTCCTCTTTTTCGCTAAGAAAAAAGCTATCTATACTTATATTTTTAAATGCTGCATTTAAAGATGTAAAAAGTTGTGGAAAATCTAACTCCATTTTATTAAGCATTATCTTCATATTCGCTCTTGCATGAGGCATTTTTACATCAAAACGCATAGCAGGACAGGCTTCATCACCTATGGCAGCAATACCATTATCAACAACAAAAGCACGGAGTTGGCGTTCTCTCATCTGAATAAGTGGACGAATAACTACAAGTCCGTTGGCAGCTGTATATTTAGGTGCTAAACTTCTCATCTGGCCATTGTAAATAAAGTTCATAAAAAAACTCTCAGCAGCATCATCAAGGTGATGTCCTAGAGCTACTTTATTACATCCTAATTCTAAGGCTACACTATAAAGATAACCTCTTCTCATACGAGAAAAGAAACTGCAAAATGAAGAGTTCTTACGAATCTTTTCTTTTGCAAGTTCATATGTCTTAGTATCTTTGATTATGTGTTTGATACCATTTTCTGCACAATGCAAAGCTAGTGCAGAATAGTCTTCTCCCATTCCATAAGAGATAGTCACAGCGATGAACTCAAATGCAAATGGAGCACGTCTCTGCTGTTCTTTCATGGAATGAATCATAGTAAGGGAGTCTTTACCACCTGAGAGGCCTATAAGTATCTTATCGCCCTCTTCTATAAGTTTAAACTCTGCATTAGTCTTGCCTAGTTTTGACATAATCTTTTTTGAAAGTTTAATGCTCATTATTTACTTATTACCTTATCAACCATTTTCATAATAAATTCTGCACTAATAATGGCACTTGACTCCATAAACTCATCAAAAGAAAAACTAGCATCAGTATCTGCTGTGTCACTTATAGCACGAAGGATGAAAAAAGGTATATTAAGTGCATTACAAACAACGGCTACACTTCCACCTTCCATTTCTAAAGCGTCTGCATTAAAGTGTTTTACTATATTTGCTTTCACTTTTTCATCATGAACAAACTGATCTCCAGTAGCTATTACACCTTCTATAACATTCTTACCAAGTTCATCTGCAACTTCTTTTGAAAGTGCCAATAAGTCCTTATCTGTCTCAACAAATACTGAACCCTCTGGAACATAACCCATAGGATGACCAAATACAGTGATATCTAAATCATGTTGAGAGAGTTTTGTTGCAACTATCAAATCACCAATTTTAAGCTCAGGGTTTATACCACCCGCTACACCAGAAAAAAGAAGTACCTCACAAGAAAAATGTTCTATCATTGTTGTCGCAGTAAGTGTAGAGAAAACTTTACCAATTTTAGAGTATGCTACAACAAGTTCAACACCATTGTATGTAGCTTCATAATATTTGTTACCTGCATACTCTGTTGTTTTATATGTACCAATCTTTTTTAGTATTGGAGCTACTTCTTCAGGCATTGCACCCATAATTGCTATTTTCTTCATTTTAAACCTCTACTGTTTTTATAATTTTTTTAAAGTTCTCTTGTTGATGCTGGATATTTCCTAATGCATCAACTGTACAAGAGCCACCCCAAAAACCAAGTCCATCTTCAAAACCTACACGATTTACAAAAATAAGTTTGGCAGAGCACTCTTTTGCCACTGTTTTAATAATATCATACCACTGTCTTTGAATCTCTAATCCATCATCACTAAAACCACGAGCTGGAGATGCAACAAGTGCTATGATAATATCAGGATTTGTTTCTATGAGGTCATGATGAACATCTTTATGCCAAAGATCTTCACAGATAACCATAGATATTGATTTTCCATCAACTGAAAAACTCTCGAAGATATTACCTGCTTTAAAATAACGAGCTTCTTCAAACATTCCATAATTTGGAAGATGTACCTTATTATGTCTACTTATAAACTCACCCTTGGAGAAATAAAGAGCTACATTTCTAAAATGACTCTCACCTTTAAATGCAGCACCAACAACTATATCTATATCTTTACTCAAGTTTCTAAGTACATTTAACTCATCAAGGCTCCAAGCATCTTCACTCAGTTTGTCTTGAAGCATATACCCACTTAAAGAAAGTTCAGGAAAAACTATCAAGTCACTGCTATCTTTAACACTATTTATAGTTTTAATTATATCAGCTAAATTAGTTCTATTTAACTTAGGTGATATTTGGGCAAGTGTAACTCTCATATTATGAGCAGATTTCCTCTTTTACTTTTTCTAAAGATGCCATATCAGAGATATTTAATGTTTTTAACTCTTTTGCAATTCTTCTATTAAGACCTTTAAGTGTAATACCATTTCCAAACTCTATCGCCATATCAAGTTCAGGTACTACAGCTAAAATAGACTGCTTATACTTTACAGGTTTAACAAGTTGATCTTTAAGAAGAGCAACTGCCTGCTCTTTTGAAGAGTATTTCTCAGTAGTTACATTTGATATGATAGGAGCACAAAAATTATCTTTAACCATATCTCTCATTAACTCAGCTAAAGGCTCTTGAGCTGCACTTAAAAGCTCACAATGAGATGCTACTGACATATCAAGTAAGATGGCACGTTTTGCCCCAGCATCTTTAAAAATTTGCTCTAATGAAGCTAAATCATCTTTGATTCCTGCAACAACTAGTTGACCATCTTGATTATAGTTTGCTGGCCATACTTTCTTACCTGCATTTAAAGCATCAGCACATACTTTTTCAACACTTTCATCGTCAAGTCCAACTAAAACCATCATACCTGCATTTACACTATTACAAGCTTCTTGCATTAATAAACCACGTTTATGTACAAGTTCAACAGCATCTACATAATCAATAGCTCCACTTGCACATAAAGCTGAGAACTCACCTAAAGAGTGGCCTAAAAACATAGTTGGTTTAACATCAGGACAAACATCAGTAAAAAGTTTATAAGCTATCATCTGTACTAATAGAATGGCAGGCTGAGTATAAGCTGTTTGACCTAGTTTCTCATTTTCTTCAAAAATTAATTCTTTAAAATCAACACCAATTCTCTCTCCAGCTTTAGCGAACATTTCCCTAGCTATTTCACTGTTTTCGTAAAAATCTTTTCCCATTCCAACTGCCTGAGAACCTTGTCCTGCAAAAATCATTGCTATTTTACTCATTTATTTTCCTTATAAATATTGTTTATTGTCTGCGATTTTTTTTCTTAATGTATTTCTATTTAAGCCAAGTTTATCAGATAACTGTAACTGTGACCCAAACCTATCAAGTCCTGCTCTAATTAAAGGAACTTCATAAAGGTAGAGATATTTTCTATAATCACTTTGAGAGCCTATTCTTTCATGTAAATAATTTTCAATAATTTGCATCAGTTCTTTATCTTGAATATCTTGATGTAAATAACTCACCATAACTTGACGCTTTAATGATTTAGCATTTTGACTTAAATCAGGTATAAACTCAGCTAAATTAATTTTTTTCTTACCACCAAAAAGTGTTACTGCCTCTACTTCAAATAATTTTATTAACAATTCTACATCTTCTTTGCGGTTTTCTAAAGATGGAATATCAAATTTAACACTAAATAAATCATCAATAAATTCATTTGAAAAAGTTTGTTTAGATGTGGCTACAACTCTAACTTGTTTTTCTTTAATAGTCTGTATGAGGCGTTTAAGGTTTGGAGAATTTTCAATGTTAGTAATGATGAGTTCACTACAACTGTCTAAGCTGACAAGTAACTCATCAAAATGTAATGCATCAACAAAAGATGCATCTGGAAGTATAAATGAAGCTAAACACTTTTTACCAACCCCAGTTTCACCCATAATTAAGGCATTAACATTTAAGGTTTTTAAAAGTGTGGCTGTTTTAAGAGCCTGATATGAAGCTTCGCAAGCAGTTACGAAATTAGTGGCAACCACAACCTGTTCCACAGCTTTCACCCTCAGCAGGTTTATTTTCAGCTGGCACACCAGTCATTACTTCATCAGCAGTAGCATCTCTAATGCTGTTAACAGTGACATTAAACATTAATGTTTTTCCAGCTAAAGGATGATTAAAATCAATAGTTACAGTCTCTCCACCAAATTCTTTTACAGTTACTTGTGTAGTTCCACCATCTTCAGATTGACCATAAAGTGTCATACCAAGTTCTAATTGAACTCCAGCGAACTGATCAGCAGGAACTTCTTGAGTTGCATCATCATTGTATTCACCATAAGCATCTGTAGGTTCTACTAAAATATTAGCTTTTTCGCCAGAAGTCATGTTAACAATTCCATTTTCTAAACCTGGAATAATTTGATCTTTACCAAACATAAATACTAATGGAGCACCACCAAAGTTACTATCTACTACTTTGTCGCCATCTTTTACTTCATATTCTATTGATACGATTTGATTGTTTTCAATTGCCATTATTATTTCCTTATTATTTTAATTACGTGATTCTAACATAATTTTTTATATTATTGCTGAAAATAGAGTTTTGCCTCTTTGGCCTCAGGTGAACTTGGATACTTAGAGACTATAGCCCCAAAAAAAACTTTTGCATGCCCACTATCACCTGACTCTTGCATACTTAATGCCGTATGTAACATTAGCTTCGGCATATATAAAGCCTTAGAATAGAGTAATGAGCTTTTTTTAAAATATGAAATAGCATTTGAGTAATTCTTTCTTTTATAGTTCATTTCACCAATCATATAGTGTGCATATGCAGGTTTATAGTTTTTGGAAATTAAAAGTTCATAATCTTTAATAGCATTAGTATAGTACTTCTTATCAAAATAAGCTTTTGCAGATTTAGCAATCTCTGCAGAACTTCTTTTATCACTCTTTACTTTACTCGTTTTTCGCGAACTACCTTTTAGCTCTTTTACAACAAGGGTTTTAAAATTATTCATATCTTCAACCAAAGTATTAAACTCATTTTTAGAGATATACTTAGTATTGATTTCATCAACAATTAAAGATATTTCGCTAATTAAGAGTTCTTGCTTTATAAGTGAAATTTCATTCTTTTGAGCAAGTGCACTTAAACGTTTTTCATATTCACTGCTATTGTTAGACTTAAGCTTAGTCTTTCGTATTTGATTTTTTAAATCTATTTTATTATTGTGTGCTTGTCTACTAAAACTCTCTATAACACTTTGTAGTCCATCTATTCTTTCTCTTAATGAATCAAGTTTATCTGCTTGATTATTACTTTTAACAGAAACTGTATGTAACTTCTTTTTTGTATCTAACATAATTTTTTCATTTGATGTTAATCCATAAGGATTTGAACTTGTGAGGTCACCTGCACCAAACGCTGAAGGTTCGGCTGCAGATAAACAAATTGGAAGGATGCAAAAGAGTAAAAAGACTATCTTACTATATCTCATAATTATTACTACTATTTAAACTACGGTAGTAGTTTAAAATCTACACGACGATTTTTAGAGTAACACTCTTGTGTTTTATCTTCACATACTGGATTTGATTCGCCATAACTAACCATAGAAATACGACTAGCTTCAATTCCTTCAGCTACTAATGCTTTTTTAATAGATCTTGCACGCTTAAGACCAAGTGCAAAGTTATACTCATCACTACCCCACTCATCACAGTTACCTTCAAGTTTTACATTGTATGAAGCTGCCCCTGTTTTACCTAACTCAGCTGCTTTAGTAATTTTACGTTGTGCTTTAGAGTTAATACTAAACTTATCAAAGTCAAAATAAACAGTTAATAATTCAGATTCAATATCACTCATGCTCATATGTGATAATGGGTTCATACCAGAATTGACAATTCTTTCTTCTGCTGCAATAGTCTCTATTTCTACTGCTTGAATTTCTTGTACTATTACCTCTTTTGAGCTACATCCACTGAACACTAAAAGTGCTACTACAACACTTGAGAGTACTATACTTTTCATATTTTATTTCCTTTACCATTTTTAATTTAATTTATTATAGCAAAAAACGTATAATAACAATTTAACTTACCAATCCATAGACTGTACTTTTCCATATTTGAGAGGAAAAAGATAATTTTTATTATAGTTTAAACGAATTATTCCGATTGAACTTTGATTGTCATAGTTTTTTATAAAAAGAATAGCATCACCATCCTCAGAAAATCTAGGGAACTCATTTACTCCACTGACAGTTAAACGACGAATAAAATCAGTTTTTAAACTTATAAGATGTAGATTAAATGTATTGCGTTCAAATGCATTTGAAGTTTCTCTCGCTTTGTAAACAATATATTCACCATTTGAGCTACAAGCAGAATTACTTCTTCCATAATAAACCATTTGCTCAATCTCTTTAGTATCAAGTTTTTTGGAAAATACATTTGGATACCCTAAACGCGAAGATATAAAAACGATATGATTCTTATCCATAAACTGTCCATTAACATCTATACCACCATATGTTGTTTCACGTTTATATTTTTTACTAGCTACATTATATGTGTAAATATCAGGTTGACCTTTTATTGCCATTGTTAAAAGCAGTATTTTTCCATCACGGCTTACATCTGAACAGACTATCATACCATCCGAAGATATAACACTTGACACTTTACGTGTTTTAATATCTACATGTTTTAATGTAGGTTTAGCACCATCAAGTGATGTATAATAAAAAGCATTTTGTTCTTTATTTGCCCACTTAGGAAATACATTAAATCCTCCTTTAATAATCACATTCTGGTAGGAGAGAGTGTAATCAGATATAACGATTTCACTTTTTTTAGGTCCAACTATACGTGAGAAAATAACCGTACGTTTCATCCATGCTACGGAAGGCTCTTCCATAAACTCATTTATATCATAGGCAATAGCATGCGAAATAAACATATAAATATTTTTTCTACTTACCTTATAGTTTTTTGAAAATACATTCTTACCTTTTTTAATTATTTTCATATCCATATTAAGTGCACCAAAATTATCTTCATACATTTTATATCGAAGAACATAATTCATATCTTTATTATCTACTACTACATCAGTAGCATTATAGTGATTAGTTCTATGTAACCTATCTACATTAAATAGGCTAAGTACATTCAAGTCAGCTACAAGTGCCTTAAAAAACTGTAATTTAAAGGTATCACCATAATTTATTGAAGCATCTTCAAGCCCAATAGACGGTAATGAATCTACTTTTTTAATAACTTCAATTGTTGCATCACCTGCAAATGTAAGTCCAAATATTAACATTAATGAAATTAGTATCTTCAAGTTTTATTCCTTAGATATAAGTATAACAATAGTTCTACTTGTTGTTTTTTTCGGGTTCGAAGGAAAGGTAATATACATCAATCTTTCCCGCATTTTATCAGCTTCTGCATTTAAAGCTTGGTTCGAAGAGTAGTTTAAAACTCTAAAATCCAGCACTTTACCTAATGCATTTAACTCTATAACTGTTTTTACACTGCTTCCTTCAGAGCTTACTGGAACTCTAAAATACTGATAAACAATAGCCTGAATTTTAGCTAAATATTCATTAACTTCATCCGCAGTAGAATTTTGTTTGTTTTGCTTTCTTAGCTCTTTAGATATAGGTTTCACATTGTTTTTACTAGAGGTTTTGATCTTTTTTTCTATCTCAAAAAGTCTCTTTGAATCTTTTAATTGTAGAGTCTTTTTTTTATGCACTATATTTTTTGTCCATACATCAGAAAAAAGATTATTAATATTTATATTTTCTTCTACAGGGTCTTGTATTTTTTGTTTTTGAACTTTAGGAGTTTGTACTATTGAAGTAAGCAAAGAAATAGAGATAAACTTATCTTTTTTTAAAGCATATCTCTTACTCGTTTGTGAATTAAAAAGGAGTAAAGAATAAGAAAAAAAAAGAAAAAAAAGAAAAAAAGCAATAAAACC
>QNZS01000039.1 GCA_003978465.1 Sulfurimonas sp.
CTGGTGTGACTAAGACTATAAAAGAGAGTGGTAAAGTTTTTGCAGGATTTCCTTTTATGGATCATAGAGCATGGCTTAAAATTCAGGGTAAATTAGCTAGACTTATTAAATAAAATAAAGGATATTTAAATATGATTACAATTCCATTAAGTTCAACAAAAAAAGGTGTTATTTCTGTAACAAAAATAGAGAGACCTTACGGTGAAGACAGTGATCCTGTAGCAAGTATTGGTATATCTTTAAGTGGTAATGCTGAAAGCCCAGAATGGAAAGTACATATTCCAATGGATAACTTAGCAGATGTTATTAAAGCACTCCAAAACTTAAAAGAGAATTCATAAAGATAGTCTTTTTATATAAAGCTAAGAACTTAAAGTTCTGACTTTATATAGTTTTTTTTAAAAAAGGGGAGAGGAGTTTAGTTTTTTTCTGTACTCACTGTTAGGTCTTTGACAAACTCTTCTATTCGTTTAATTCCCTTACGGATACTCTCTATATCTGTTGCAAAAGAGAATCTAAAATAACCTTCAGATCCAAATGCTACTCCTGGTACTACAGCTACTTCTTTTTGTTCAAGTAAGTCTTTTGCAAATATAAGAGAATCCTTACTGACTTCTTTAATGTTTACAAAAAGGTAAAACGCACCGTCTGGTTTTAAAACACTTAGACCATTAACGGCATTAAACAATTCAACTGCTTCATCACGACGAGTAGCAAATGCTTTTCTCATCATCTCTATATCTACATCGGCACGACCATCAAGTCCTGCTATCGCTGCCATTTGAGTGATAGAGTTAATATTTGATGTACTTTGAGACTGTAGTTTTTTTGTAGCTTTAATAAGTTCAGTATTAAAAGCAGCCATATATCCAAAACGCCATCCTGTCATAGCTACAGACTTACTTAAACCATTTATAGTAACAGTTCTCTCAAACATATCTTGACTTACAGCTGCACTAGATATAAACTCACCATCATAGATAAGTTTCTCATACATCTCATCACTTGCTACAATGATGTTTGTACCCTCTAGAACTTTTCCTAGTGCAATTAACTCTTCTTTTGTGTAAACACTTCCGGTAGGATTAGACGGACTCGTAAGAATTAACATTTTTGTGTTAGGAGTAATAGCACTTTTCAACTGCTTAGGTGTGATCTTAAATGCTGAAGTGTCATCAGTTAGAATCTCAACAACATCACCTCCACAGTATCTTACAAGTTCTGGATAAGTAACCCAATAAGGTGCTGGAATGATTACTTCGTCACCCTTATCAATAGTTGCTGAAAAAAGGTTAAATAGTGAGTGTTTTGCACCATTGCTTACGATGATTTGATTTAGAGCATATTCTAAACCATTATCTCTTTTTAACTTTACTGCGACAGCTTCTTTAAGAGCAACGATACCATCAACTGCAGTGTATTTTGTAAAGTCATTATTAATAGCTTCAATAGCTGCGTCTTTTATAACTTGAGGTGTACCAAAGTCAGGCTCGCCTGCGGAAAAGCTTAGTACATCTTTACCCTGAGCTTTTAACTCTTGAGCTAGTGTTGTAATAGCGATTGTGATTGATTCAGATAATGTGTTTATGCGGTTAGTTAACATTAAAAACCCTTAGGTAAAATTATTAAGTGATTATACTAAAATAATAATATATGTAAGCTAAGGATTTTTAACTTTGCATAGATTTAATGAAAGAATCATAAATTTGTTCTAGTTCAAGGTCTTGCTCTAGTAGTTCCTTGTTATCTTCAACTAAAATATGCTCTAGTATAGCCACACGCTTAAGCATATACTCAAACATTTCTTTGTTGATGTCTGGAAGCATATTGTGCATAAATGGATCTTTACATCTCCCTTTAGCAATCACATGAGCGGGAATACCAATGGCAGTAGAACAAGGAGGAACCTCTTTAACTACAACAGAATTAGCACCAATTTTAGAGTACTCACCAATTTCTATATTTCCTAGAATCTTTGCTCCGGCACCTAAAACTGCACCTTGTTTAATGGTAGGATGACGTTTACCACAATCAAGTGAGACTCCACCGAGTGTAACACCTTGATATATAAGAACATCATCTTCGATTATACTAGTTTCACCAATAACAACACCTATTCCATGGTCGATAAAAACACGTTGACCAATAACAGCAGCTGGGTGTATATCTATGTGTGTAAAAATCTGAGTAAGACCCATAATCATTCTAGCTAATCGCTTAAAGTTAGCAGTATAAAGTTTATGTGCTAGTCTATACCATGCTATAGCCCAAACCCCGGGATAATTAAATAAAAAATCTATTTTAGAATTGAGAGCTGGATCATTCTTATAAGCATTTGAAAAGTCTTCTTTTATCTCTTTGTACAGTCCCATAAATTACCTTAGCTTGTTGTTCTTAGATAACCATTTTGTGTGAGGATGATCTCTAGTTTTAGAAGTGTATCACTTTTTCCTTTTTCTGTAATAAAGCTACTCTTTTGTAAATCTGTTTTAAGTTTACTTAAAAGTTCATTGCTGTCATAACCAATAGAATTTAGGATATTTAGAGTGCTTTTTGATTCCACTTCATTTAATACTTCAAAAGAGTTGTCATTTATCTTTATAGTATATTCATTTGGATGAGTAAAGAGGTTATGACTCATTCCTAATGCTTCTTGATATGCACCAACATTAAAAAAACCTAAGAAATAATCCTCTTTTGTTATATCAATATCATGAAGGTATAGTGGTTTATCAGGATCAAAACCTATCTCGCCATCACTATCGCATGTTATATCCCATATAGATGCTGCACGCATAGCTTTTTTTGTGTGATGATGGATGGGCATTATCGGAAAATGTTGTTTGAGCCCCCAATAATCAGGCAAACTTTGAAATATAGAAGCATTTATTAAATAACGTTCTTGAAGGTTTACTTGGAGTTGCTTTAATTCACTTGCATTTATTTTAGATGTTAAACTTAAAGATTTTTTTATTATGTTATGTACAAGTATCTCTGCATTTGAACGGTCTTGAAGGTTTATGTAACCTAGGTCAAAGAGTGTTAGTAGAGATTCTATATGGTCGAGTGCATCATGTAAGTATTCTATGCAGTTATCAGGTTTTATGTGTGTATAGAGTTCATTTAACTCGTCTATTAGTGGAGGATTTTTTTCTTGAAGATTTAATAAATTTTCGTGATAATCTTGTGTAAATAATTCTAAAACAGGTGTTATAAGGACAGAATGCGAGGCAACAACAAAACGCCCAGACTCTGTAAAAATATTAGGATGTTTAACTCCCTTAGCATCCATAATTTCACCAAGTAAAAAGATAACACAACTAGAAAACTCTTGGATGGAATAATTATGCAGTTTTGCATCACTGTGTTGTGCATAAGTAACAGCAAGACCACCACCAATATTTATACTATTTAAAGACTGTGCACCTAATACCTTTAGCTCAGCATAGATGTTTCCAGCCTCTCTAAGAGCACGTTTTATGGGTGCTATATCTTCCATTTGAGAGCCAATATGAAAATGTATCATAGTAAATTTATCTAAAAGTTTAGCACTTCTTAAAAGTTTTGTAGCCTCGAGAATTTCTGTAGCAGTAAGGCCAAACTTCGCATCCATTCCTGAACTTTTTGCCCATGTACCACTTCCCGTTGAGTGAAGCCGTACTCTGAGGCCTATACTTGGTATTTTTAAGTTTGACTCTTGTGCCACTTGGATTATTGTTTTGAGTTCCCCTAAACCTTCTATGGTGATAGTAATATCATGTCCAGATTGTTTTGCAATAAAGGCAAGAGTTATCATCTCCTTGTCTTTAAAACCATTCACTGTGATAGGAGAATTGGCTAGAGACTTACCCATAGCTAGAATAAGCTCAGCCTTACTGCCTGCTTCTAGACCATAAGAAAAATCTCTCCCTTCATTAGAAACGGCTTCAACTACAAAGGGTAGCTGATTGACTTTTAGTGGAAAGACAGCTTTAAAGTCACCTCTGTAATTGTTTTCTTCTATAGAGTAGTTAAAAGAATTATAGAGACTGGTTATCTGCTTTTTTATAAGGTGGGGAAAGCGTAAAACGATAGGTCCACGAACATCTAAAGAGCGAATTTTTTTTGTTATGTTTAAAAGAGAAGGTTTTGATTTGTAATTAACCAAAACTTCGTCTTTTTCTATGATAAAATTATTATCTGACCATATATCTAAACCGTATGTATTCATAATAACTTAGAGATGAAGTTTATTGATAAAGTATACATCAACTTCAGCATTATAATTTGTACATATTAAGCTATTTTTATCAAGGTCTTTCAGACTTTTTAATAGGTTGTTATGATAGTTTCTAATATGCAGTAAATCCATTAAAAATCCTTAAGAAGTATAATATTTTCTGATTTAGCTTCTAAATTTTTTATCCATATAGTACCATCTTTCTTTTCATTTTCGCCAATAACACAACAAAATTTTGCATTTACCTTATCAGCGGCATTTAAATGCTTCTTTAGGTTCTTTGCTTTATAGTCACAGACTACTTTGTTAGTTAAACGTTTACTTTGAGCCAACTTTACCACTAAATCTACAGCGTTACTATCCATTGCACCTATGTAATAACCCTCTCTTGGTGATTCTGGCATAACTATAAGCTCCATAAGTCTCTCTATTCCCATAGCAAAACCAACAGCAGGAGTAGGACGACCATCTAAAAACTCTACAAGTCTGTCATAACGTCCACCACCTGCAATAGCACTCTGACTTCCGATATTGTCACTCACAAACTCAAATGCAGTTTTAGAATAGTAATCAAGTCCACGAACAAGGTTTGTGTCTATTTCGTAGACAATACCATTCGTATCAAGAATTTGTTTGAGCTTAGTAAAGTCATCTTCGCAAGCACCACAAAGAGAGTTTATTAGTTTTGGTGCATTTACATATAGACTCTGACAATGTGTGTTTTTACAATCAAGTACACGGATAGGATTAGTCGTTTTTCTGCGTTGACAGTCTTCACATATCTCATCTTCAACACTTTCTATAAATGATACTAATGAATCACGATACTGAGGCATACAGTTTTGATCTCCTAAAGAGTTTAACTGAAGCCTATAACCGATGCCACATTTTTTAAGAATGTCAGCAACCATCATAATCATAGTTGCATCTTCATAAACACTATCAACACCAAAGCTTTCTACTCCAAACTGGTGAAATTGTCTTAGGCGACCTTTTTGTGGGCGTTCATAACGAAACATAGAACCGTGATAGAAAAATCTGTGTGTTCCACCGGCCTTGTCAAGTTTCTTCTGTACAAAAGCACGAACAACACCAGCTGTTCCCTCAGGACGAAGACAAACATCATTTTCACCCTTGTCAGTAAACTGATACATCTCTTTACCAACGATGTCACTACTCTCACCAACACTGCGTTTAAACAGAGCAGTTTCTTCTAAAAGAGGTGTCTCGATAAAATGAAAACCATAATTTTGTGCAACCTTAGTTGCTAAGTTAATGAAGTATGTAAAACGCCCATAATCCTCGCTTAAAATATCGTTCATTCCTCTGAGTGACTTAATCATCTGTATCCTTTAAAAATAGTAATGCAAGGATACCATTTTTTATCTTTTGTTTTAATGATGAACCTTTTTTGAAGTAAAATTAGTGTAAAATCAGCCTAATATAAACGCAGGAAAATAGATGACATTTAACAAGCTTGAACTCTCAAGAGAAATTCTTCAAATCTTAGAAGAGAAAAACTTTAGAACCCCAACACCTGTACAAGAGAATGTAATTCCTTTAGTTTTACAAGGTAAAGATGTTATTGCTCAGGCCCAAACTGGAAGTGGAAAGAGCGCTAGTTTTGTTTTACCTGTTTTAGAACTCTGGAGTCAAACTCGTGATAATGCTAAAAAGGGAAAGATAAAAGTTCTTGTTTTAACACCGACACGTGAACTTACACTACAGATAGCATCTACATTTAATGAATTCTCAAAGTATCTAGGAAAGACTCCACAAGTAGTTAGTCTCATCGGTGGAGAAAAGATTGGAGAGCAACTTTTTGAGGTACAAAAAGGCTGTGATATTCTTGTTGCAACAAGTGGTCGTTTCTTAGATGTATTGAGAAAAAAACAGATGAATTTGTCACATTTAAATTATTTAATATTAGATGAAGCAGATAAGATGTTAAACCTCGATTTTAGCGAGGAATTAGACCTTATTTTAGAGTCTATTCCAAAGAAAAGACAAAACCTACTTTTCTCTGCAACTTACCCAGAAAAGATGTTAAATATCATCTCTAAAATAGTGACAAATCCAGTTGAAGTAAAAATACAAGAGACACAAACAGTAGAAACAATAAATCAAAGAGTTATGGAAGTTAATCGTGAAAACCGCGGACCATTACTGCGACACCTGTTAACACAAAATAAGTGGAAACTAGTCCTTGTTTTTATGGCAAATAAACGTGCTACTGATAATATCGCTGAAAAGTTTAGAAAGCATGGTGTAAAGGCAGCTTCATTTAATGCAGATTTAGAACAAGATATACGAAATGAGACACTTGCTGCATTTAAAGAAGCAAAAGTAAATGTTCTTTTTGCCACAGATATAGCAGCACGTGGGCTTGATATAGACAATATAGACTGTGTTATAAACTATGACTTACCGCGTTCACCTGCTGACTACATACATAGAATAGGGCGAACAGCAAGAGCAGGGAAGTCAGGAACGGCTATAAGCTTTATTGACCATGAAACACAGGCACATTTTAAACTCATAGAAAAACGCAGTGAAATAGCTCTTCCTCGTGAGACGATAGAGGGCTTTGAACTTCAAGGTGAAGCACCAAAGAAAGTGAAAGGTCCCGCTCCTGTGAAAGGAAAAGGAAAAAGTAAAAAAGACAAACTAAGAGAAAAAAACAAGTTGTCTTCTAAGGATTAAGCTCTTTTTTTAAGCTCTAGTCTATCGTACATTTGAAGCATTTTATTATAATCCTCATGAAGAGTTACATCACATAGTAGAGCATCACCATCTAAAACACTCAATGCTTTGTGAACTCTTGCTTGTCCAAAGATATTATAAAGTGCTTCTTCATACTCACTAAACTCTAATTCGGACTCTTCCATTTTTGCAAGTTCTACTATAACAAGACCAAATTTATCGGATCCGTACTCTAAAAGTTCAAGTGCTTCTTCTGTTTCGCCTAAAACAAGCAGTACTTGTGCTTTAAACTCTCTGAGTGTGAAGTTATTGACAAATATAACACCAATATACTTCTCAATGTTAAGAGTTTCTTCTAGCTGTTCAATTTCAATCATAATATCTTGTGGATCATAGTCCTTGAAGTTTAAGACCATATCTCTAATGAGTTTTCCATTATTTTTGTTGTTGTAGATTAGGTCTTCTATAGGATAGACCTCTGATATACTAGGTACAATCAACTGACATGAGTAAAATCCAAGATAGTTGTACTCTCTTAAGTAACTCTCTTTATTCATTGTGTCTAAAATACCTGTTAGATAGCTATGCTCTTCTTTTGTACTCACTCCCTTATAACTCCAAGATGCATACTCAAAACTTTTTTTACTACTTAAAAAAGGAAATCCAAGTTTACCATTAGAATCAATAAAGTGAGACTCAAGGTTAAAACTATCTGATACTAAATTCATGTCAAATGTAGGTACTTCAAAACTATCTAAGTTCTTTAAAGAACGCCCTTGCATAAGTTCTGTCATAGTTCTCTCTAAAGAGACTTCTAAGATAGGATGTGCACCAAAAGAGACAAAAAGAGTAGAGGTCTTTGGGTTGATTAAAGATATGGCAGTAACTGGAAACTTTCCACCTAAAGAAGCATCAAGAACTTCGACTATAAACCCAAGTGCTCGAAGCTCTTCTACATCTTTACAAACTCTAGGAAAGCTCTTAAATACATCATTAGGAAAACTAGGTAAAGCATAACCCTTTTTGATAATTTCTATTTTTGCATGACGTTCAAAGATTTCACTTAGTGCTTGGACTTGTGCTTCCTCCGGAGTATTACCTGTTGCTAAACCATTGCTAACATATAAGTTACTAAGAATATTTAGAGGAATGTATGTAGTTGTTTTATTGCTGCGTTTAATGAAAGGTAGTGCGACTACTTTATCTTCATAGTCACTATTGTAATCAATTAAATCTTGGGCTGTGAGTTCGTTTGTAGGGTTATAGATAGCACTTAACTCTGTGTTTAAATACTCTCCTCCCAACTCAAATGCCACTTCATCGGGATAGTATTTTCTTTGCGGGAGGTAGAAGTCTATAAAAAAGTTGTTAGTTTGTAGTCTCTCTATGTACTCACCCAAAGCACTAGCCATAGAAGCCTCAGATATTATACCTTTACCATTAGAATAGATATGTCTTGGAGCTTCAACGGAAGTCAGGTTCACAGAAAAGCAGTTTGATAAAGGGTGCTTTTCTTGTGCAAAAGTAGTCTCACAACCAACCTCTGCTAGTGTGTTTTTCATTTTTTTAAGTGACTCTTCTAAGGAAGCATCTTTAGAAAGAAGTTTCATTTATATGTGAACCAGTTTACTTAATTGTTTATCTTCTTTTTTCATGATAGGGCTTCCTCAAATTTTTAAATGAATTATAGCTAAAAAGATAAAATAATTTGAAGCTATACCTAAAGAGTTAAATGTAAATCCTGTAGTGTGACTCATTCTGAAATACTAAAATGCACCCCAAGTACTACCAATAGTGATATAAATAACTATATCTTGGTCCTCGCTTGTAGCAAAGTCTAAACTACCCCAAAGACCAAACTTCTGAGCCACCTCATATCTAAATCTAAGTCCACCAGCAGGATGAAGCTGGACATCTGCAAAATTTGTATTTATTTCTATCGGTGCCGAGGAGAGATTAAAAACAGTCTCTTTTCCAAATACCTTTGTAGCTACTCCAAATACGACTATATTCCATCTTGGTATAACTTCATAACGAACTTATAACTCGCTTAGTAGCATCTTCTCTCCTTGGTAACGCATAGCCGAGATATCATGCATACTTATAAAAGGGTTAGCAAAAAAGGGTATACGGTCTCCATTTGACTTAGTTACTGCTTCACCTTCTACTCTTAAACCTATAGTGAACTTTTTTACTAAAGATTTAAAGTAAAAACCTTTTACTCCATAACGCCAAAAGTTTTCGCTACTACCAAGTCTCTCATCAAAACGACGTAGAGTTGCTTTGGCAAAAAGTCCACTTGCAGGAGTGAAAATAGTATCTCTAGTATCGTACTGAACAATACCTGCAAGTCCACCCATTTTAAATTTATTTTTAAAGAGAGGATTGAGTATTGGGTATTCTCCACCATTACGCTCTGACTTTAGGTCAGAATACTAAGAAAAAGTCACTCTCTCCAAGTCTAAACATAAGCTCTTGATATGCGAAATAACCTTTTAGTTTCATATCTATACCAATATCGCGAAGGTAAAAGTTTATATTAACATCTACTGCTCCGAGGAAAGTAGTGCTACGAATAGTGTCTTTTTTCCAAAAATCCAAGTGATATGCCCCTGCAGCTTTTGTTCCGTTCTCTGTGGCTGCCACAAATATTCCTGATATGCTTGGAGGTAATTTTCTCTCTTTAACAGAGTTAAAAGTATCATGCAAAAACATTACGTTAAGTCCAGCACCATAACCAACAGCTGGTTCAGTGATGATAGTCGGAACTGGGAGAAAACCATAACAAGTTCTAACATAATCGCTCACATCAAAAGCTCCAACTTCGGCACTTGTAAAAAGATCTTTTTCTTCTGTTTGAACATTTTGGGCAATAAGGGAAGAACAATTAAAACTAACAAGTAGTAGTAAAGCAATAATTTTCTTTATTTTTTTCTTATTTAGGGGAGGGTATAAAGTACATGACAGTTTCAAAAATCCCTTCCATATAGTGTCGAAGATAGATTTTATAGTCATCTCTTATACTCAAAACTAGTTCAGGTATTTTGTACCAATCCTCTGCTTTATGGTAGATGCAAATAGCCAGAACAGGATGGGAATCTAAGATAGTTTGTTTAGCACCTTCTATCGCGTCTTGTTCAGCACCTTCAATGTCTAGTTTTATAAAATCAACTTCTTCATTTATGATGTTGTCAATTGTATCAACTGCAACACTCTGTGTACCTTTTCCGTATATAGTAGAAAATGATTTCTCTTCATTAAAATAAAGAGTCTCTTTTTTATTTGAGACACCACAGGTTAAGAACTCTATGTTCTCAAATGAGGCTAACTCGCGTTTAGCTATTCTAATATTCTCAGGTATTGGTTCTATGAGCCATATTTTAGCAAAATCAGGATAGTTTTTGATAACTTCTTCTGATGTGTCTCCAACATATCCACCACCATCAACAAAACGAATATTTTTTATTTTTGGCACTATCTCTTTGTCAAAATACTGACCTAAATGATCATTTGTGAAACCTTCCATAAAGTTATAATCAGCTGAGATTTTAAAGTTTATGACTTTAGTAAAAATTGCTTTTGATTTCTCATCAGATAAAAGATCATAAGTTTGTAAGTACTTCTCTCGGTTGTGAGAAAAATTATCTTTAAAGTCACTTATAAAAGGAGGGGATACTAAATCAAAAGAGCTATATTTACAAAGTGCTTTATACGAGATGTTTTTAAAACCCATCTCATCTAGTCTTTGTTTGACCTCTAAAGGACTTCCTGTAGCTGTCCAAAGTATGATAGCAGCAAGAGGTACATCCTCTATCTTTAAAATCTCTTTTTTTCGTGAACGCTGTACTCTAGAAAAATCATCAATGATTCCATCAACTTCTATAAACTTTTTTACACTTTTTGTGAGTTTGTTTATACCAAGAATATACTTTTTAACATCCTGTGAGTGGATAAAAAGGTCTACTAACTCTTTATCCTTTTCGTTGATGTAATCGCTCTTAATTAAGTTGATAAATACTTCTTAAGTATTGATATTGTTTAATATGTTATTGGTTATTTCTACACGAGATAGAGTTGCATCTATCTCTACAAGCTCGATGTTTAGGAGTTTTGTAGCTTCAATGATAGCATCTTGAATATCTAAAAGGTACTTACTCCCACGAAGCTCTATTCCATCTAGTTCTTTTTGTGAGAGTCTATACTCTAATTCCTCTTTTGTTAAACGCAGTAAAAAAACTTTTTGAGGATAAATGCCATTTGTTGCAAAATCATTAAGAGATACGATCTCCTGTGTTTTTAATTCACCTTGAGTGAGAGCATAAGCAACACCGCTCACAGCACTTCTATCGCTTATAATCATTTTCTTATATATGTTAGGTTTAATGACCTTCTGCATGTGCTCAGCACGGTCAGCTAAAAAGAGTAAGAACTCAGCTTTTTTACTCTCTACCCGAGCAGATAAAAGCATTTCACGTATCTCTTTACCTATCTCCGTAGCACCGGGTTCTTTTGTTATGATAGCATCTGGAAAGTTTTTACTAAGTGCTTCTATCTGCGTACTTTTACCAGCAGTGTCTATACCCTCTATTGCAATGTACATGAAGTCATATTTCCTATAATTTTTTGAACTGGTGCTGGTAGTATATGCTCAGTTTTTCCGTTAAACTTTAGAAGATTACGAACAATAGAAGAACTTATAAAAGCATTTTGTAGTGTTGGCATAAGATATACAGTCTCTATACTCGTGTCAAGAGAGTTGTTTAAGTAACCTAGTTGTAGTTCATACTCGAAGTCACTCACAGCCCGAAGACCACGAATTAAAACTCCGGCTCCATACTCATGTGCCAAATCAATAGTAAGGTTATCAAAACCAACAACGCGTACATTTTTTAAATCTACTACGGCGGCTTTTGTCATCTCTATACGTTCTGTCAGTGAAAACATTGGTTTTTTGTCCACTGATGCTGCAACTGCAATGACAAGTTCATCAAAAAGCTTTGATGTTCTTTGTATTATGTCTATATGTCCATTAGTAACAGGATCAAAGGTACCAGGATACAGTGCTATCTTTTTAGAATTCATTTCTATTCCCATCTTTTATATAAGTTGTTTTGTATACCAAGCAGATCAAACCATTTACCTATGACAAAATTTTCCATCTCATCGAGTGTCTGTTGTTCTGAGTAGTAAGCCATAACAGGTGGGGCAATGATAATACCAAGCGATGCTAGCTTTTGCATATTTTCTAAAGCAATAGCTGAAAATGGCATCTCTCGAGGAGCAAGAATAAGCTTCTTCTTCTCTTTTATTATAACAGCTGCACACCTTGTAACGAGGTTATCTGAAATCCCACAAGCTATTTTTGCTAAGGTATTCATAGAACAAGGTGCGATAATCATAGCATCAGTACCAAAAGAGCCAGAGGCTACACTTGCACCTATGTTATTGTTTTCATGTACTGTAACATCACCCAGCTCTTTACTTAAAACTGTTTTAGAATTTTCAGACATTATAAAGTGTTTTTGTACTTCTTTTGGAAGTAACTCCAGTACTTTTAAACCTAAGTTTACCCCGCTTGCTCCACTAGTTGCTACAACAATTTTCATCTATTTTATCTCCGCACTATTTCTAGCAGTCACTACTGCTTTTAATTTTTTACCTAAAGAATTTATGATGGTAATCCTCTCACCAAGTCGACCATTTTGTTTTGCTTTGGCTAAAAAAGATATGGCAATATTTGAGTCCTCTACTACAACATTTATAGTTGATCCACGTTTAACCAAAAAAAGACCTACAACATCCCGACTCGTTAGGATAAAGTCTTTTTTAACTCTATGCTTTATTTGAAGTGTTGCCTTGTTTATCTCTTGAAGTGGTAATGCTCTAAACTTTTGTAACATTATACTCTTTTTTTTAGCATTTAAAAAAGAGAGTTCATCATCTTTTTGTATCATTTGTTTGCTTATTATGACACTGATACGGGCTTTTACAAGGTAGTTGAAAAATATTTTTTTATTATCCTCTGTTTTAATTTCGATTATACCTTTATTAGATAAGTATGCCTTTCTAGGTAGATTTATATGATAGTTTTGAGGCATTTCATAAAGATATGAACGCGGTGAGATAGAGACACTGTGTATATCGATATTCATATAGTTCTTTATATATATTTTTCGTAGGTATAACTCTAATCTATCCGTATTAATTGGGCTTTTTTGTGTAAATTGTGTGTAGTTATGTTTAGAAGATATATTTTTATATCCAAGTTTATTTAGTTTGTTTAGCAAGTTTTTTGTTTTGATTCTTATAGAGTGTCTATTTTTATCTATATCAAAAAGTTTAAGCTCTGACTTTGAGCCTTTTATAATATTAGATACTACAACATAATTTTCTTGTATAAAATAATTACTTTTAAGCTGAGTGTTTGCATATAAGTGGATAAAAAGAGTAAAAGATAAAATAAATAGTAGTTTCATAGGGTGTATTATATCTTAGATAATTATATTTTTATAAGAAATTAACATCTTGAAGAAACTTTTATTAGAGCTTGATATTCTAAAGCTTAAGTCAAAAGTTAAATCTTCACAATTATAAACTAATCTATTTTATTCTTCTAATATCTTTTATAATGTTACACCTAACAATACTATACTTAATACATGAAGCAACAGTGTGATTGAGAATAAATTTATGAAATATGGTGTCTTTATCTTCAATTTAAATTAATAACAAAGTATAAACTAGGTTAAATGAGGATATCATTTCTAATAAATTATATAAGTAGTAAACTGTAAAAGTTCGTCAACAGGGTGGTACCAGAGATGGGATTTGAACCCACAAGCCGTGAGGCGGCGGATTTTGAATCCGCTATGTATACCGTTCCATCACTCTGGCATTTGTGATTGTTAAAAATGAAATAATAGTCATATATTACTTAAAAGTAAATAACATAATGCCGATATGTGTATATGGAACTTTTATTGCTAGATTTAAATTAAGAATAAAACAAATAATTTTTGGAGGTATATCATGCGAGTTACACAAAGTATGTACTATAGTAATGTATTTTCAACTAGTAATTCAAGACTTAATCAACAACTTTTTGATGTGAATAGACAAATTGCATCGGGTCAAAAAATACAATATGCAAGCGATGATATCAGAACATTTGCTGAAACAATGCGTCTTGATAATGAGTTATCAACAATTGCTCAAGTGAAGAAGAGTGCTGCCAGCGGTTATGAAGTTGCAAATCAAACAGATGTCACCCTTAATGAATTTACAGATAGTATGAATAGAATGAGAACACTTCTTATTCAAGCAGCTAATGATACGAATGATGATACTTCACGAAATGCAATTGCTATAGAGTTAAAAGGAATAGCGGAAAACTTAACATCTTTAGCAAATACTTCTATTAATGGTCAATTTCTTTTTTCTGGGTCGTCAACTAATATAAAACCTATCGCTGAAGATGGTTCGTATCAAGGAAACGATGTTGCTTTGTGCAAATTTTTGGGTTCAAATAATCAACAAAAATATAATATTACAGGTGCTGAACTATTTTTAGGAGAAGAAAAACAAGTAAAGAGAGCTATAACAAGTAATGTTGTTAATAATAATTTATTAGCAAATTATTCTGCCCTTCAAATCAATCAAGAAGACAGTGAACCTTTAAGCGGTAGCAGTACAATACGTAACCTTATGGGTGATACAGATAATACAGTTGACCCTGCAAATAAACACTTCTTTTATCTAAGGGGTACACAACATGATGGTACTGCATTTAAAGAAAAAATTACTATGAAAGATGCTGACAAAATTGATGACTTATTAACTAAAATTGGTACAGCCTATGGAAATACAGGTAATGTTAAAGTTGTAAATGTTACTTTAACAAGTACAGGACAAATAGTTATTGAAGACAAGCTAAGCGGTTCAAGCAAACTTGATTTCTCTTTAGTTGGTGCTACGGATTTTTCTGGTGCTAATCCTTCTGCTGCAGATGTTTCGAATATTGACTTATTAGATGGGGGAGAAACAGATTTTACAGCTAGCTTTGCTTCACCTGGTCTTTTTTTAGTAGAATTTACTAAATCAGGATTAACATCTAGTGCAGGTGGTGGAGTGACTGGAGATGTGGCAGCATCTACTGAAGGTCTTATCTACGATAGAGCAGAGTTTTCAAAGTTAGGCTCTGTGCTCTCCTCAGGTGTGCCACAAATTGTTCGAGGAGATAATTCCTTTGCAGTAGGAGGCACTAAACTTTCAGAGGTTGCTGACTTATCACAAGGCACAACAGGAACATTAGATGGTACAAATTTAAAGTTCGTAGGTGAAGATATTAATGGAAATAATTATAATGCAGTAATTAATCTAAATAGTGCTGGGTCCACTTTTACTCTTGATACAAATTTTGATGGTACACAAGACACTACATATAACCTTTATAATATGGATATACCTAGAGTAAATACTGACGCAGATAAAGTTACCTACCAGCAAATAATGGATGTGATGAACATGGTCGTGACAAATACATTGCCAGCAAATTCATCAGGCACTGAAGCTGAGTACGACATAGCAATTTTAAATTCCCAGGCTTTAGGAAATACTTTTTTAAATAAGGATGGAAAAATATCATTTAAAGATATAAACTCTCCTATAACAAAAGCAACAATGTCAATTTATGATGCTAATAGTAATGATTTTAGTGTAGGGGCAGATGCTTCCGTAATGAGTTTTAACGCAAATAATGCTTTAACTATAAGGGATCCAAAAACAGATTTTTTTAAAACTATAAATGAAATCATACAGGCTGTAGAGAGTCATAGCAATACCCCTGATTCAAATTCTATTGAGAAGCGTAACGTGGGTATTCAAAATGCAATAGCTATGATGGATGACTTACAAGATCATACCTTTAGAACACAGTCAGTTATTGGTGCACAATCTAATAATTTGAATAATTCTTTGGAAAGAGCAGGTATACTTGAAATCAGCATAATGAGTCTGCGCTCGTCTGTTATAGATACTGATTTAGCAGAATCATCACTTAGACTCTCTCAATTGACATTAAACTATGAAGCAATGCTCTCAATTGTAGGTAGAGTTTCTAAATTAAGTTTGGTTAATTACCTCTAATTTAGACCTTTTTTATTGCAAAAAGCTAAATAATTACTTTATAAAATATTTTAGGCTATACTTCTTATAAATTTATTATATGGATTTATAAGCTTGAAAGATACTCTTTTTATTATAGTTTTTGGTGTTTTAATTTACCTCGGTTTCGCAACTATTCTTGGGAGTAGTGCATTAATGGGAAGTTATGGAGTGTTTTTTTCTTCATATAACCATCTCTACTTTGGATACATTTCTTATATTTATCTTTTTATCTTAATTTTACCCCTATATTTCTTGTATAAAAATCCACTCTTAAACTTTAGGTCGTCTGAACTAACGACAGCCTCTTTTTTAACATTTTTTTCATTTTTACTCATACAAGCATTACTTATCCAAAACGATTTAAGAGGAAAGTTTGGAGCAGATTTTGTTGACTTTTTGAGTCCATATATTGGTGTTTTTGGTTTATGGATATTTTGGTTTATCATTACATTAGTTTCTATAGTTATAGTCTTAGATAAAAGTACTTCTGAAATAGTAGGCCTAGTTTACTCCTTTATAGGAACAAAAACTTCGAGTATCTATTACAAAAAAACACAAGAGATAGGATGTAAAGAAGAAGCTCATATCGTTGAAAAACTTGAAGTACCTGGAGAAGAGAAAGAGAAAACTACTATAGAGCTGACAGAAGATGTTTTAAAAAATATAGAGACACCCACTTACTTAAGAAAGAAACCTACAGTAGTTACACCGAAGAATGAGCTAAAAGAAGTACCTATAGAAAAAAAAGAGGTAAAGAACCTTTTAGATATAGTTGAAGAGGTTAAAGAACAAAAGGCTACCATCGTTGTTGATGAGTTAGAAGAGAATGCTAAACTCTTAGCTGATATGGATAAGGGAAAAGTTGAAAAACCAAAGAACTTTAAACTACCATCAGTAGATTTTTTACAAAAAGCACCAAAAACAGCGAAGAATGTGGATGAAAGTGAACTTGATGACAAGATTCGTTATTTAATAGAAAAACTAGCACACTTTAAAATAGATGGTGATGTTATACGAACTTATGCAGGTCCTGTTGTTTCTACCTTTGAGTTTAAACCAGCGGCAAATGTCAAAGTAAGTAAAATTTTAGGTCTTCAAGATGACCTTGCAATGGCACTCTCAGCAGAAACTATCCGTATACAAGCACCAATTCCTGGAAAAGATGTTGTAGGTATAGAAATACCAAATGAAACAGTGGACATAATATATCTTCGTGAGATTTTAGATGATAAACTCTTTAAAGATTCTTCGTCTCCTCTTACTATTGTTTTAGGAAAAGATATAGTTGGAAAACCTTTTGTAACAGACCTTAAAAAGCTTCCGCACCTTCTTATAGCGGGAACAACGGGTAGTGGTAAGAGTGTTGGTATAAATGCAATGATACTCTCCCTTCTATACAAAAATTCGCCTGACCAACTACGTTTACTTATGATAGACCCTAAAATGCTAGAGTTTTCAATATATAACGATATTCCGCACTTACTTACACCTGTAATTACTAAACCGAAACAGGCTATAGCAGCACTTAATAACATGGTAGCTGAGATGGAGCGCCGTTATGAACTTATGGCTGAGACAAGAACAAAAAATATAGAAAATTATAATGAAAAGATAAAAAAAGAGGGTGGAGAACATTTTCCTTATATAGTAGTAATTATTGATGAGTTAGCGGACCTTATGATGACGAGTGGAAAAGATGTTGAGTTTAGTATTGCACGGCTTGCACAAAAATCTCGTGCATGTGGTATTCATCTTATAGTAGCAACACAGCGTCCATCTGTAGATGTTGTAACAGGACTTATTAAAGCAAACCTTCCTTCTCGTATCTCTTATAGAGTAGGGCAAAAGGTTGACTCTAAAATCATTTTAGATCAAATGGGAGCAGAATCACTACTGGGTCGTGGTGATATGCTTTTTACTCCTCCTGGTTCAACTGGACTAGTTCGTCTTCATGCTCCATGGGCAACAGAAGATGAAATAGAAAAGATAGTAGACTTTATAAAAGCACAACGTGCACCAAACTATGATAAAAGCTTTCTAATTGAAGAGAATGAGTCTAGTACTGCATCTTTGAATGACTCATACGAAGAACTTGACGAATTGTATGAAGATGCTAAAAATGTTGTTTTAAATGATAGAAAAACTTCTATATCTTATCTGCAGAGAAAACTTCAAATAGGCTACAACCGTTCTGCACGTGTTATAGAGCAGTTAGAGCAAGAGGGAGTGCTTTCTTCGCCAAATACTAAGGGTATCAGAGAGATACTATAATGAGTAAGCCTATTTTTGTATTTACTACATTTAAGAGCTCTTTTAGGGTTATAATTAAAAATCTAGAGTCATTAAGTGTTCTACAGATTCAAGATATAGAAAAATTTGTCTCTCAAAGAAAGGGTGTTTTTGACTTTGATACATACTCTTTTGTAATTCAAAAAATGATAGAGTTTACAGAGTTTGTAAAAATTATTGAGCTTAGTAGCCTAGATGCATCTTGTGTGGATAACCCTGTAGTTAGTCAGGTAAAACCACGAGTGAGTTTTGGACAGTATAAGGGTATGCTCTATACTGAATTACCTGATTCGTATATATTATGGCTAAAAGAAAACTATTCAGGTGCTCAAAAAAATATTTTAAAAGAAGAACTCAAATATAGAGGGCTTTAGCGTTACCTAAAACCACACTATTACAATATCTTGAAATATTTGTGTTTACATTCGTAACACTTTAAAAATGGTTGATTATCTTTAGCTATAATATTTGGAAAATTACTCGTAATAGGAATAAATATGGCATTTTTAGAAGACTATAAAGCACATGTTGCAGAGAGACTTGCGCTTGGTGTACCACCATTAGCACTAACAGCTGTACAAACAGCAGAAGTTATCGAACTGATTAAAGCTAATTGTACAGATGAGTTACTTGACTTACTTACAAATCGTGTAGCACCTGGTGTTGATGATTCAGCACAAGTTAAAGCAGCATTTTTAAATGAAATTGCAGCTGAGAATATCACTGTTGATGCAATTTCAGCAGTAAGAGCAATTGAAATGCTAGGCATGATGTTAGGTGGATTTAATGTTCTTCCTATGATTCATGGATTAGCTTCATCAAATAATGATGTTATAGAAGCTTCTATTACAGCTTTATGTAAAACTCTTTTAGTTTACGATGCATTTAATGATGTTGAAAAACTACATAAAGAAGGAAATACAGCAGCTACTAAAGTTCTTACTTCATGGGCAAATGCAGAGTGGTTTACTTCTAAGTCACCTATTCCAGAAGAGATGACTATTACAGTATATAAAGTTCCAGGTGAAACAAATACTGATGATTTATCTCCAGCTTCTGAAGCATTTACACGTTCAGATATTCCGTTACATGCAAATTCACTTCTAATTAATAGAATGGATAACCCATTAGATACACTTAAAGAACTTAAAGCAAAAGGTAACCCTATCGCTTATGTTGGTGATGTTGTTGGTACTGGTTCTTCACGTAAATCTGGTGTTAATTCTGTTCAATGGCACCTGGGTGTAGATATTGACGGTGTTCCAAACAAACGTACTGGTGGTGTTGTTCTTGGTCAAACAATCGCTCCTATTTTCTTTGCAACTTGTGAAGATTCAGGTGCACTTCCTTTAGAACTTGATGTCTCCGGTATGGAAACAGGTGATGAGCTTACTATTTACCCTTACAAAGGTGAAGCTCATAAAGATGGAAAATGTATTTCAACTTTTAAATTAACTCCAAACACTATTACTGATGAAGTTCAGGCTGGTGGTCGTATTCCACTTATCATTGGTCGTGGTCTTACTTCAAAGGCTCGTGCAGTTTTAGGTCTTGGTGCTTCTGAAGCATTTTTAACTGCTGAACAACCAGCTGATACAGGTAAGGGTTATACACTTGCACAAAAGATGGTTGGTAAGGCTTCAGGTCTTGCTGGTGTTCGTCCAGGTATGTATGTAGAGCCAGAGATGAATACAGTTGGTTCTCAAGATACAACAGGTCCTATGACTAGAGATGAAATTAAAGAGCTTGCAGCACTTGGTTTTAATGCTGATCTTGTACTTCAAACTTTCTGTCATACTGCAGCTTATCCAAAACCAAGTGATGCTGAGATGCATAAAAATTTACCTGCGTTTATCTCTAACCGTTCAGGTATTGCTCTGCGTCCAGGTGATGGAATTATTCACTCATGGTTAAACAGAATGGTTCTTCCAGATACTGTTGGTACTGGTGCGGATTCTCATACACGCTTCCCAATTGGTATCTCTTTCCCTGCTGGATCTGGTGCTGTTGCATTCGCTGGTGTTACTGGTGCTATGCCTTTAAGTATGCCAGAATCTGTACTTGTACGTTTTTCAGGTGAAATGCAGCCAGGTATTACTTTACGTGACCTTGTAAATGCTATTCCTTATGTTGCTATTCAACAAGGACATTTAACAGTACCTAAAGAGGGTAAAATAAATGTATTTGCAGGTAGAATTTTAGAGATTGAAGGTTTACCTGATCTTAAAGCTGAGCAAGCATTTGAGCTTTCAGATGCATCTGCTGAACGTTCTGCTGCTGCATGTACAGTTCTTTTAAATACTGCACCAGTTGAAGAGTACTTAAAATCAAATGTAACTTTACTTGAAGCTATGCTTAAAGATGGTTATGCTGATGCAACAACTATTGAACGTCGTGTTGGTAAGATGAAAGATTGGTTAGCTAACCCTACACTAATGAAACCTGATGCTGATGCAGAGTATGCAGCAGTAATCGAAATTAATTTAAATGAAATCACTGAGCCAATTTTGGCTTGTCCAAATGATCCAGATAATGTTAAACTTTTATCTGAAGTTGCTGGAACTCCACTTGATGAAGTTTTCTTAGGTTCTTGTATGACTAATGTTGGTCATTACCGCGCTGCTGGTGAAATCATGAGAGGTGAAGGTAAGCATAATGTTGAGAAGTTTTGGATAGTTCCGCCAACTAGAATGGATGAGCAACAACTAATCAATGAAGGATACTACGAAGTTTATCAAGCTATCGAAGCAACTACAGAAATTCCTGGTTGTTCTTTATGTATGGGTAACCAAGCATCAGCTCGTGTTAACTCTACAGTTTTTTCGACATCAACTCGTAACTTTAACAACCGTTTAGGTAAAGGTACACAAGTATTTCTTGGTTCTGCAGAACTTGCAGCTATGTGTGCAAAACTTGGAAAAATTCCTACTGTTAAAGAATATATGGACTTTGTACCTGCTAAAATTGCTGGTAAAGAAGATGCTATATATAAATATCTTAATTTTAACGAAATTGAAAACTATCATCTTGAGCCACGAACAATCGCTGAAGAAAAATATGGTGTTACTGTTAAGCCAGTATAACTGTATACAGTAAAGTAGTAATACTTTACTGTATACCACTCCATTCCTTCCATATAATACTCTTCAAAAAAAACTTTAAACTGCTACAATAAATAAAACCAATTTATAGATTATAATATTATAAAATTCAAAGATCTTTTTCCTTTTAGAAAATCTTTATCTCTTTTATATATCGATGAGAATCAAGAGTTTTTAACAAATATAACAAATATACTAAAAAAAGTTTTTTCTAGTGTTAATGATGCAATTATTAGTATTAATTATCTTAAGTGGATGAGTTTGATTTAGTTATAGTAAATGCTAGTTCTACTATTACGAGTACTGCCAACCTCATTCAAAAGATACAAGAGAATAATCCTAATCAAAATATTATACTCATAACAGCAGAAAATACACTCTTAAACTTTTATGCACTAAATATCTTAGAACTACAAATGAAACTCTGTAAAACAATACTTTTTCTTGATAATATTATACCAGTATTACAAAAATTCAATACTGCAGAATATACTTAAATCCCCAAATAGAGAAATAGTAGTGACTTACTGTATGAGTGTAAAAGTATAGGTCACTTTATGATGAATTAAAAACACTCAAGCAACAAATAGACTCTTGTAAAAAATGATTATCATTTCTCTATTAATATTAGTAAACCCTCTTTAACTATTTAATACCTATCATCTGATTACATCAAAATTAGAGGGTATATCGGGTTCAAACTCTTCTACACTCATTTTCTTGTTAACTATTTGTTCACTAAAGTCGATTGAGATAGTATTATCTAGTTGGTCTTTATACTCAATAGATTTTAAGTCCGAGTCTATTACATTTATAATGTAGAGTACTGACTGAAACTCAGCTATATATTTATTTTTATTTATTTTTTTTGCATTTTTAATTATATTAAAAAAATCAATACTACTGTACAGTTTTTTAACTATCACCTGCTCTAAATTTGGTTCAATTATAGTTGCCATATTTTTATTGATATATATAAATTTTGAACTTGGTTGAAAATACTCCCAAAGGACATATTGTGGTTTCATTGCTTTAATATGTCCGCTATACTCTAATGTGTTTCCCTTATCGTTTGTTACTACCTGTCTGAAGCTTGCTTCATATGAATTCATGGAGAAAATATCACTAAAAGAAAGAGTAAAAAGTAGTGCTGAGAGAAAAATATATTTCAAATTGTATCCTTTATGTAAAAGAAATTATAACAAAAATTACATTTATACTTTTTCTTAGATTATATGTGATAAAATAAAATCAATTTCACTATTACTATATAACAAACTATATAGTAATAGATACAAGGTGACGAATGCTACTTGGATTATTAGGGAAGGTTTTTGGTACATCCAATGACCGTGAATTAAAAAAATATTTAAAAAAAGTAAAGTTGATAAATTCTCTTGAATCTAAATATCAGTTAATGAGCGATGAAGAACTTAAAGCTGTGTTTAATGCACTAAAGGCAAGCATACAAGATGAGAGTAGGACATTAGATGATGTTTTATGTGATTCTTTTGCTATTACAAGAGAAGCGAGTAAGCGTACTCTTGGTATGCGTCACTTTGATGTACAACTCATTGGTGGTATGACTTTACATGAGGGTCGTATTGCTGAGATGAAAACAGGTGAAGGGAAAACACTTGTTGCAACTCTCGCTATTACTCTCAATGCAATGCTCGGAAATGGTGTTCACTTAGTAACGGTAAATGATTATCTTGCATCGCGTGATGCATCAGAGATGTCACCACTGTATAGCTTTCTCGGATTTAGTGTTGGAACAGTTCTAGAAGATAAACATAGCCCAGAGCAGAAAATTGCTGCTTATAAGTCTGATATCACATACGGTACAAACAATGAGTTTGGCTTTGATTATTTAAGAGATAATATGAGCTACTCTAAAGATCAGGTTGCACAACGTAGTCATCCATTTGTAATTGTAGATGAAGTTGATTCAATTTTAATCGATGAGGCTAGAACACCACTAATTATTTCAGGTCCTACAAATAGAAATATGCAAGATTATCAAAATGCAAACAATGTTGCGAACACTTTAGTAAAAGATACTGACTTTACAGTTGATGAAAAAGACAAGGTTATTCTTATCACTGAAGAGGGTATTACAAAAGCAGAAACACTGTTTAAGGTAGATAATCTTTACAGTGCGGAGAATGCTTCTCTTTCACATATACTTGACCAAGCACTTAAGTCTAACTATCTTTTTGAAGTAGATGTAGATTATGTAGTTCGTGATGGCGAAGTTATGATTGTAGATGAGTTTACAGGGCGAATTAGTGAAGGTAGGCGTTTTTCTGAGGGTCTACATCAAGCACTAGAAGCCAAGGAGGGTGTTGAGATTAAAGAAGAGACACAAACTCTCGCTGATATCACATTTCAAAACTATTTTAGAATGTATGACAAACTTGCAGGTATGACGGGAACAGCTGAGACAGAAGCGACAGAGTTTGCTCAGATCTATAATCTTGATGTTGTTTCTATTCCTACAAATCTACCAATAGGTAGAAAAGATTTAAACGATTTAATTTATAAAACAGAAGAAGAAAAATTTAATGCTGTAATTGATACTATCAAAAAACTCAGTAAAACTGGACAACCTGTACTTATAGGTACTGCATCAATTGAAAAGTCTGAAGCACTACATGAAGTCCTAAAACATGAAAAAATTGCTCATACAGTACTTAATGCAAAGAACCATGAACAAGAGGGTGAAATCATTAAATCAGCAGGTGCTAAAGGTGCTGTGACTATTGCAACAAATATGGCAGGTCGTGGTGTTGACATCAAAGTAAATGACGAAGTAAGAGAGCTTGGTGGTTTATATATAGTAGGTACAGAACGACATGAAAACCGTCGTATTGATAACCAGCTTCGTGGACGCTCTGGTAGACAAGGTGATGCCGGAACTACACAGTTTTACCTCTCGCTTGAAGATAATCTTCTTCGTATCTTTGGAAGTGATAAAATCAAGTCTATCATGGAAAGACTGGGTGTTGAAGACGGTGAGTATATAGAATCTAAGATGGTTACTCGTGCCGTTGAAAAAGCTCAGAAAAAAGTTGAAAATATGCACTATGAAGGCCGTAAGCAGATTGTTGAGTATGATGATGTTGCTAATGAGCAGAGAAAAATTATCTATAAGTTTAGAAATCAACTCCTTAGTGAAGATTATAATATTTCAGCAAAAATAGATATGGTAAGAGAAGAGTATATATCAAATATTTTACAGCTTTGTGATATTTATGAGGGTGGTGCTAGGGAAGATTTTAATCTTCAAGCACTCTCTGAGCACTTACAAGAAAAAATAAATTTTTCTTTAGAGATAGAATCTTTAAAAGAGCTAGAGTATGAAGAACTTTTTGATAATGTAAACAACACTATTAAAAAATCTTATGATGAAAAAATGAGTGTTTTAGAAGAGAGTATTAAGCATGATCTTGAAAAAGAGTTTTATTTAAAAGAGCTTGATAGTGCATGGAGAGATCATCTTTATGAGATGGACAATATGAAAACAGGTATTCGTCTTCGTGCTTATAATCAAAAAGACCCACTTGTTGAATATAAAAAAGAGAGTTTTAATCTTTTTACTGAACTCGTTGGTGAGATCAAATTTAATACAATTCGTACACTTCACATTATTCAATTTAAAATGGAATCAGCAAAAGAAGAAGCTACAGCAATAGCAGAGCAAAGAGAAGTAGAGCAGAGGCAGCAAGAAGCACTAATGCAACTAAACCATACTGACACAGGTAATATTAAAACTGATAAAAAAATCGCAAGAAATGACCCTTGTCCTTGTGGTAGTGGTAAAAAATATAAACAGTGTTGTGGAAAAAGTGGCCCTAAAAAAGGTCTATTTGCCTCTTGAAAAAATCAATAGTTACCTATTTAGTTAAAAGGTTCCTTCGTTTTGATAAAGAGCAACCTTTTATTTTTCTCTCAGCACTTCTAGCTTTTTTTGGTATCACACTTGGTGTTATGGTTCTTCTTGTAGCTATGGCACTTATGAATGGTTTCGACAAAGAGTTTAAAAAACAACTCACTATTATGAACTATCCTCTCACTATTATTCCAAAGTTTTACGGTGGAGTGAATGAAAACCTTCTCATAGACTTAGAATCAAAATTTCCAAAACTGCATTTTAGTCCTTATGTGCAATCCTCAGTAATGATTCGAAATGGCTCAAGACTAGAAGGTGGGTATCTTTTTGGTGTAAACTTTAAAGATGAAGCTAAGGTAAATAGTGTTTTAAAAGAAGCGATCTCTGGAAATACATTTAAAAAATTCGATGTACTCATTGGTAAAAGTTTAAAGCAAGAGTTTAATCTCTTTATGGATGATAAACTCATGTATATTTTTACAAGTATTGAACCTGGTGGGCTCTCTATAACACCAAAGGTTAAGCGTTTTAAAATTCGATCTGTCTTTGACTCTGGTCTTTCTGCCTATGATAAAGCATATAGTTACACTACATTAGAAGCCTTACAAATCATGATGCATATGCCTTCTAATATGTATGATGGCATACATGTATACTCAAAAAATCCGCATGATGATATAGTAAAAATAAAAGAGTTCTTACCAATAAGCACAAGCATTAAAGGTTGGTGGCAAGATAATTTAAACTTTTTTGCTGCACTAGAGATGGAAAAAGCTTCGTTGTTTATAGTTTTAATGCTCATAATACTTATAGCTGCTATAAATATTATATCATCACTTCTTATGACTGTTATGAATAGAAGAGGGGAAATAGCACTTCTATTGTCTCTTGGTGCTACAACAGGAGAAATTAAAAAAGTATTTTTGTATCTTGGTATTATTATTGGAATAGCAGGTATAGCTGCTGGGGTATGTTTAGGCTTAAGTGGGATATGGATACTTGGTTCTTTTGATATTATATCTTTACCAAAAGATGTTTACCCTACATCAACATTACCTTTAGATTTAAGCTTGTTTGACTTTATTCTGATTGTACTCGGTGCATTTTTTATTGTTATCGGTTCTTCATACTATCCTGCTAAAAAAGCAAGCGAAGTTGATATATTAACAGTGCTTCGTAATGAATAACTCAGGGTACTATTTTTTCTCTATAGTGTTTTTAATTAACTGATAAGGAAGAGACAGTGTTCTCTTTATGATGTTAAAAGGTGCTACTATAATATCCTCAGCCAGAAGTAACTTTATCTTAGGATCAGATACTTTTCCTTTGATACTCAAGGTTGTAGAGATTGTATCCTTATCTAAAACAATATAACCAAAAAGTGGAACCTTTGCTAGATCACTTCCTAAGTTCGTCTTTAGATTTAGTAGAATATCTAAATAGTCATTTTTTAAGGATACTATTCCATTTCCAAAAATATCAATCTCTTTTGAATCTAAATAAATATTAGTTAAATTAAACATATCCTTCTTGTATTCAAAGTTGGTGTATGCTTTGTCTACAAAAAGTCCTTTATTATTGTAATCTGCTTGCTTAAAGGTTACGAGAGAGGGTATATTTGCTATAAAAGCTAAGATATTGTTTAGTGTTTTATAGTCTTTTATCGCTGTTTTTTTGACATAAACCACACCACTATAATCATTAATATTTCCACTTAGTGAAAAATCCAAGTTTCCTTTAGTAAACTTTGATAAAGGTAGCAGTCTATTCATAAACTTATCATTAAAGTTTTTACCATAAAAATAAAACTTTTTATCCTCAAAATGCAAACCTGAATTCCCTTTAGCATGTTTGAGTTGAGCAGTTAAAATAGTCTTATAAAATTGTACATCAAGAGTATCATATAAAATATGTCTATTTTTATTTATATATAAAGTAGAATCTGTTGCGATAAGTAGTACATTTAAAAATTTAGACTTTTTTGTACTAGCAGGCATCTCCGAAATAGCTCGAAGCACTTCATTGATGTTTATAGAGGTCTTATTCATTTTGATATCGATTGAGTCTTTAATAGTTATATGTATCTTGTTATTTACATTAATATATACTTTTTTATCATATATTTTTCCTTTTATTTTATACTTTTTTAATGCGATATTGTCTTTTACAAGTATCCTGTATGGGTATACTATATTGGATTTAAATCGTGTGTATTTATCATTTTTGTTTTTATATAGTGTAAAGTTCCCCTTTTCTAAATGTAACTTTTTTAGTAAGTTAGAGTTCTTTGCGATGCGACTTAATGCATTCAGCTTTAGCTTCCATCCCTTTTCTTGTGAAGAGAACTCACAGGAAAGTTTTCTAGAGTTAATCTTAAGTACATTATTTTCATTTGAGAGGGATAGTAGAATTGCTTTATTTTTATATAGAATATTGTGTGTATTTGGATCAGTAAGAACAAAGTCACTCAGGCTAATATGTGATTTTTCACTCCTATGATTAAAGTTTGCATCGATTTTTACTGTTACATATTTCCCAATATCTAGTTTTGTATGTTTTAATAATATTTTATTTTCATCTACTGTAAGGTAGAAATCAGTTGTTTTCAGTTTAGATCCTAACACCTTAAAAAAGATTTCATTTTTAGAAAAAATAGATAGTTTTTTATCATATACAATTTTCAAAGGAGTATTAGATTGACTTAGCGAAACACCTTTATATTTAAATTTAAGTATATCAGCATCAATTTTTGCAGTCATAGCATCAAAATCTATGGAACCAGAAATAAATGCACTTCCTACACTCTTATCTTGTATAAATGTTGTTGGAATTTGAAGTTTTAACTTTTTTAAGTCAAAAGGCATATGAAGAGTATCTACATTTATTTTCTGATTTTTAAAGTGCCATAAAGAGGAGTTGATATCTATTGAGTCTCCATCACTATCTATATTGTACTGAACTGTTAAAGGAGTATGAACTGTATCTAGAAAGAGGCCTTTTGCAGCTATATGCTCAAACTTAAAACTTATCTCTCCTTTGGATGTAGCCGCATTAAATGTAACATCTACGGATGCTTTTGCTATATTCCTATAGCTTGCTTGCATCCCTTTAACTCTAACATCATAATTATTTATGTGTATATTTGCATCATAAACATCAATATTTAGACCTAAGTAGTCAAAGTTGGCTTTTTTTGTGTAAAAGCTTCCCTTTACATCTACATTAAGTTCTCTTAGTCCTATTTCTAGAAAAAGATCTGTTTTAATTACTCCTTTTTTTTGTAAAAAAGGAAGTTTAATTTTATACTTATTTAAGATTTTAAGCATATCTTTGTCTAAGAGTGTACTAAAGAGTAGATTAATAGTTAAGAGTTCTTCTTGTTGATTGAAGTCAAGTTTTAACCAACTCGTTCCTAGATATTTACCAGAGGTATATGCTTGGTGCGGATATATAAATAAGAAACCATCTTTAAGCTCAAGTTTCGTCTCTTGAGTGTGGATAGCATCAAGGTCTTTACTATAAGTATAGTGAAGTTTATTTATTGTTGCTGTTGCATGAATATTTTTTAGAAAATTCTCTAGTCTATTGTAGTCTATATAACCATACACACTACTAATGTCTAAGTATGACATTTTAATAGCATCATATGCCCAGTATTTTCCTTCTTTAGGTAGGTTCATAAGTTCTATAGCATGTTTATACTCTATTATTTTTTTATTACTTACTACTTTGTAATATAGTTGTGTAGTAGTTGATTGTAGATACAGTGTTAAATCTAATTCTTTAGCGATATTAATATTAAGATTTGTGTGGAGTTGTACTTTTATTGTATCAAAATAAATATTTCCAAAAAGTGTAATATCTCTTTTTTTATCATAAAGTTTTTTTACATTAACAAGAAGTACACCATCTGCTTTGGAGAGTGCTATATCAAGTTCTATATCCTTGGAAGATGCTAGAAGAAATCCTTTATGGTTACTATGATACTTAAGTGAGCCAACAATATCTTTATATACTATTTTTTCAACTACAAGAGAGTTAAACCAATGACTTGCATTAGCTAGTGACTGCATAGCAATTCCAAATTCTTTATAAGTAGTTTTGGTGTTTGAATTATTTTGGACTACTTTTATCTCATGTAGAGAAACATCTAGTTTTTCATTCCATTTAATGTATAATTGCTTTATGTGAATATTTGAAATAGAGACTTCATTAAAGAAAAGTCCATTTTGAATAACTATAAAACCTATAAAAAGTAAGAGAAAAATGAATATAAGCAGACTGACAATACTAAAGTATATTTTTGAAATCATATTGATAATTATATTGTCGTTCATGTTCTACCTAAATAAGCCGATTCAAGCCCCAAAAGTACTCTATATACAACAAGGCTCTATTAATAAGATTATAGCACATCTACAAACTCAAAATAAGCAAATAAGTAAACTAGATACATTTATACTTAGAGTAATAGGTTCTCCTCAAAGTGGTTGGATAAACATGGGTACAAGATATAATACTAAAGCTGATTTTTTATATAAACTCACACATGCTAAAGCAGCATTACAAAATGTAACACTTATACCAGGTGAGACAAGCTATATATTTTTGAGACAACTAGCTAGCTCTTTAAATATGAGTGTTAGAGAACTAGAATATCAATTTTATAAACAATCACCTTTTAAGGAGGGTGCATTAGTTCCAAACACTTATAGTATACCTTTGGGTATATCTGAAAAAGATTTAATTAAACTGCTACTAAAGGTATCATTAAGTAAAATGAAAAGTACTTCGATGAAGATATTTGGTACATATAATGAAAGAAAATGGTTACATTATCTATCTATAGCCTCTATAATACAAAAAGAGTCTGCAAATATAAAAGAAATGCCTATGGTTAGTTCTGTTATTTACAACAGAATAAAAAAAGGTATGCACTTACAGATGGATGGTACCCTTAACTACGGGAAATACTCGCATGTAAAAATTACACCTCTTAGAATTAAAGAGGACAAGTCTATGTACAATACATATCTATATAAAGGAGTTCCACACCTTCCTATCTGTAATGTAAGCCTAGACGCAATAAAAGCTGCTATATTTCCTGCTAAAACAGACTATCTTTATTTTATGAAGAATAAGAGGAATATTCATGATTTCACACGTTACTATTCTACACATCTACTGAACATAAGGCATGTTACTAAAAGAAACAATAAATAAATAAAATCAAAAAATTATTCAAGCTGGCAGTATGTTCTTCTACCTTATGTTATTATTAGGTTTGTATAATCCATGAAGTATATACTTTTATGAGATAAATTTAATTCACAAGGACAACATATGTCAAAAATTATTTGGTCAAAAATCGATGAAGCTCCGGCTTTAGCAACTTATTCTTTATTACCTATCGTTAATGCTTTTACTAAGGCCGCAGGTGTAGAAGTTGTAACTAGTGACATTTCACTAGCCGGTAGAGTTTTATCTGCAATGGGTCTTGCTGAAGACGAACTTTCTAAGTTAGGTGAAGTTGTTTTACAAGAAGATGGTAACATCATCAAGCTTCCAAATATTTCTGCTTCTATTGGTCAGCTTAAGGACTGTATCGCTGAGCTTCAAGGTCAAGGTTTTGATATTCCTGATTTCCCTGAAAACCCAACAAATGATGCTGAAAAAGCTACACAAGCTAAGTATTCAACTTGTTTAGGTTCTGCTGTTAATCCTGTTCTTCGTGAAGGTAACTCTGACAGACGTGCTGCTAATGCTGTTAAAAAGTTTGCTCAAAACAATCCACATAAATTACGTGCATTCCCAGAAAACCCTAAAGCATATGTTGTACATATGGAAGGAAATGGAGACTTTTACGGTAACGAGAAGTCAGTGACAGTTGCAAAAGCTCAAAAAGTAACTATCGCTCTTAACGGTAAAGAGTTAACTACTATTGATGCTATTGATGCTGAAATCCTTGATGGTACTTATATGTCAATCGCCGCACTTAATACTTTTTATGCAAAAACTATTGAAGATTCAGTTAAAAATGATGTTTTATGGTCACTACACCTTAAAGCTACAATGATGAAAATCTCTGACCCAATTATGTTTGGTCATGGTTTCAAGATATTCTTTAAAGATGTATTTGCTAAATATGCTGATACTTTTGCGGAGTTAAACGTTGCAGTTAACCAAGGTATGTCAGATCTTGAGAAGAAAATTGCTGGTCATGCAAAAGAGGCTGAAATTAAAGCAGCATTCCTTGCAGTAGTTGAAGGTGATTCTCCAAAGATTGCTATGGTTGATTCTGATAAAGGTACAACTAACTTCAATGCATCAAATGATGTAATTATCGATGCTTCTATGCCAGTTGTTGTACGTGAAGGTGGTAAGCAATGGGACAGAACTGGAGCTGCAGTAGAGTGTGTTGCTGTTATTCCTGATTCTACTTACGGTATGTTTCACCAAGAAATGGTAGCTGATTGTGTTAAGAATGGTCAATATGATGTTACAAAAATGGGTACAATGCAAAATATCGGTCTTATGGCCCAAAAAGCTGAAGAATACGGTTCTCACCCAACAACTTTTGAATTAGCAGAAGCTGGTACAGTTACTGTTACTGGTACAATTGACGGTGAAATGATGTCTTTTGAATGTGAAGCTGGTGATATCTGGAGAATGTCTCGTACTAAAGATATTCCAATCAAAGACTGGGTTCGTTTAACTGTTGAGAGAACTGGACTTGAAAAAGTTCCTGCAATCTTCTGGTTAGATGATAAACGTGCTCATGATATTCAAATTAAAATTAAAGTAGATGCATTCCTTAAAGAATTTGATACTACAGGTTTAGACATTCAATTTATGAATGTTACTGATGCAACTCGTTTCACAAATGCTCGTGTTCGTGAAGGTAAAATGACTATCGCTGTTACTGGTAATGTTCTTCGTGACCACCTAACTGATATGTACCCAATCCTAGAGCTTGGAACATCTGCTAAAATGCTTTCTATCGTTCCTTTATTAGCTGGTGGTGGTCTTTATGAGACTGGTGCTGGTGGATCTGCTCCTAAGCATGTTGATCAATTCTTAAAAGAAGGTCACCTTCGTTGGGATTCTTTAGGTGAGATTTTAGCACTTGCTGAGTCACTTCGTTTCTTAGGTCTTAAAAATTCTGATGCAAAACTAACAGCACTTACTGCTGGTCTTGATATTGCTAATGATGCTTACCTAGACAACAATAAAGAGCCAGGACGTAAGGTTGGTCAACCAGATAATAAAGCTTCTCACTTCTTTGTAGCTCAATACTGGGCTAAAGCTCTTGCTGAGGGTGACAATGCAGAACTAGCTTCTAAGTTTGCTCCAATTGCTAAAGAACTTAAGGAGAAAGAAGATACTATTATGGCAGAACTTCTTGCTGTTGAGGGTAAAGCTCAAGACATCGGTGGTTATTTCCATCCAGATGATGCAAAAGCTGAAAAAGCTATGCGTCCATCTGCTACTCTTAATGCTATTATCGACTCGATATAAGTTTTAAGTCTACTGTGTGCTTTTATAGCACATAGTATTTCGTTTTTTATATGATACTAATTTACTAGTTTTATACAAAAGGCGAAGAACCTTTCATAAATGATACCTTGTTATCCTTAAGTAATATGTGTTAGCACATACTGTTTAAGTGTATCTCTAACCGGTATCATACTATTTAATATCAGGGAGTTTTAATGAGCGAAGGAAAAAGAGTAGGGATAGTCGGTGCTGGTAATGTTGGTGCAACAGTGGCTTATTCTCTAGTAATGCTTGGTGCTTGTCACGAAGTAATTTTACGTGATAATAAAATTGATGTAGCAAGAGGAAAGGCATTAGATATGTCTCAGGCCGCATCTGCTGTAAGAAGTCATACTGTTGTTAAAGTCGCTGAAGAAATGTCAGACTTAGTAAACTGTGATGTTGTTGTTATAACTGCAGGTAGCCCAAGGCTTCCTGGTATGAGTCGCGATGATTTACTTATGATAAATGCAAAAATTACGAAAGAAGTTATAAAAGGTGTAGCGAAGTACTCTCCTGATGCAATCATCATTATGGTTTCAAATCCTTTAGATGCAATGACTTATGTTGCTCTAAAAGAGAGTGGTTTTGATAGAAGCCGCGTTATTGGTATGGCTGGTATCTTAGACAGTTCAAGAATGGCTGCATTTATTCAAGAAAAACTTGGTTACGGTGGTGGACAAATCCGTGCATCTGTTATGGGTGGTCATGGCGATGATATGGTTCCTCTTCCTCGTTACTCAACCGTTGCAGGAGTTCCTCTTTCTGATGTACTTACTGATGCTGAGATTGAAGAAATAGTTGAAAGAACTCGTAAGGGTGGAGCAGAAATTGTTGGACATTTAAAAACAGGTTCAGCTTATTATGCTCCTGCTAAATCAACTGCTATTATGGTTAATGCAATACTTAGAGATACTAAACAAATTTATCCTTGTGCAGTTCTTCTTGAAGGTGAGTATGGTTTTAATGATGTTGTTTCGGGTGTTCCTGTAATGATTGGTGCTAATGGTGCTGAGAAAATCCTTGAAGTAACACTTAATGAGCAAGAAAAAGAAATGTTTGAAAATTCTTGTAAATCAGTACAAGGACTTATCAATACCTTAAACGAAAATAATTTTTTTGACGGAGAGTAAGCAATGAGTACAAGAATTGAAAAAGATACAATGGGTGAAATTCAAGTTCCAGTAGATGCTTACTGGGCTGCTCAAACACAGAGAAGTATTCAAAACTTCGCTATTGGTGAAGAGACTATGCCATATGAAATTACAAGAGGTTTTTCTTACTTAAAAAAAGCAGCAGCTCTTGTAAATGCAGATTTAGGAACACTAGACCAAAAAATAGCAGATGCTATTGCTGGTGCTGCTGATGATATGCTTGCAGGAAAACTTGATGGAAATTATCCACTAGTTGTATGGCAAACAGGTTCTGGTACACAGTCTAACATGAATAACAATGAAGTTCTTGCTAATCGTGCTACAGAAATTCTTGGTGGTGATTTTAGAACAGATAAACTTGTTCACCCAAATGACCATGTAAACAAATCACAAAGTTCTAACGATACTTACCCAACAGCACTTCACATTGCTGCAGTTATCGCAATTGAAACAAAAGTTATTCCTGCTATACAAAAACTAAAAGCTACACTTACTGCTAAATCTGCTAAATTTGAATCAGTTGTAAAAATTGGTCGTACACACCTTCAAGATGCAACACCACTTACTCTTGGTCAAGAGATCAGTGGTTGGGTTGAGATGTTAAACAAGTGTGAAAAAATGGCTAAAGATTCTCTAGAAGCTGTTCGTGAATTAGCACTAGGTGGAACGGCAGTTGGAACTGGTCTTAATGCTCACCCAGAAATGGGCGAGAGAGTTGCTAAAAAGATAAGTGAATTAACTGGTCATGATTTTATCACAGCACCAAACAAGTTTCACGCACTTACTTCTCATGATGCACTAGTGTATTCTCACGGAGCACTTAAAGCACTTGCAGCAGATATGATGAAAATCGCTAATGATGTGAGATGGTTAGCATCAGGTCCTCGTTGTGGTCTTGGTGAGTTAGAGATTCCTGCAAATGAGCCTGGTTCTTCAATCATGCCAGGAAAAGTAAATCCTACTCAAGCTGAAGCTGTAACTATGGTTACATGTCAAGTTTTTGGTAACGATGTAGCTATTTCTATGGGTGCCTCACAAGGAAACTTTGAGTTAAATGTTTTCAAACCAGTAATCGCATATAATTATTTACAATCATGTCGTTTACTTGCTGACTGTATCGTATCATTTAATGATCATTGTGCCCTTGGTTTAGAACCAGTTGCAGATAAAATTGATCACTTTTTACATAACTCATTAATGCTAGTTACTGCTCTTAACCCATATGTTGGTTATGATAATGCAGCAAAAATTGCAAAAACTGCACACAAGAACAACTCAACTTTAAAAGAAACAGCTATTGAGCTTGGTCTTTTAACAGCAGAAGAGTTTGACAAGTATGTAATCCCAGAGAATATGATCGCACCAAAAGCTTAAATGTCAGTTTAGGCTTCATGCCTTTATAAAATTAAAAATTAAAAATTTACAAGGAGAATAAATGAATATACATGAGTATCAAGCAAAACAAGTTTTTGCTAAATATGGTGTTCCAACACCAAAAGGTATAATGGTTGAGAGCGTTGAAGCTGCTGTTGAAGCTGCAAAAGAACTAGGTGGCCCAGTGTGGGTTGTTAAGGCTCAAATTCATGCAGGTGGTCGTGGTTTAGGTGGTGGTGTTAAACTTGCTAAGTCTATTGAAGAAGTAAGAGAACTTTCAGATGAAATTCTTGGTATGACTCTAGTGACACACCAAACTGATGCTGCTGGTAAACTTGTTAGAAAGCTTTACATTGAAGATGGTGCTGACATTAAAGATGAGTTTTACCTTTCTGTTGTTCTAGACAGAAAACTAGAAATGCCTTTAATTATGGCTTCTACTGAAGGTGGAATGAACATTGAAGACGTTGCAGAAAATACTCCTGAAAAAATCATTACTATCCCTGTTGATCCAGCTATTGGTTTTCAAGGTTTTCATGGTCGTGAACTAGCTTTTGGTTTAGGTATTACTGACAAAAACGAACAAAAGAAAATTATCTCATTTGCACAAAAACTTTTCAAACTTTATATGGAAAACGATGCAGAGATGATTGAAATCAATCCTTTAGTTAGAACTGGTTCAGGTGACTTTTTAGCACTAGATGGAAAAATGGGCTTTGACAATTCAGCTCTTGGACGTCAACCAGAGATCGAAGCTATGAGAGATTTAACTGAAGAAGATGCTGATGAAGTAGAAGCTGCTAAATATGGTCTTTCATATGTTGCTCTTGATGGTGAAATTGGTTGTATGGTAAATGGTGCTGGTCTTGCTATGGGTACTATGGATACTATCAACCATATGGGTGGAACACCTGCTAACTTTTTAGATGTTGGTGGTAGTGCAAACGCAGAAACTGTTGCAAAAGGTTTTGAGATTATTCTTAGAAATCCAAATGTAAAAGCAATTTTTGTAAATATTTTTGGCGGAATCGTTCGTTGTGATCGTATTGCTAATGGTATTATTGAAGCAACTAAACTTACAGATGTAAATGTACCTGTAATTGTACGTCTTGATGGAACAAATGCTCCAGAAGCTTCTGAAATTTTAAAGAAAGCAAATATATCTAACTTAATTGTTGGTGACGACTTAGCTGACGGTGCTGCAAAAGCCGTTGCTGCTGCGAAAGGAAACTAATTAAATGTCTATACTAGTAAATAAAGATACAAAAGTAATCGTTCAAGGTTTTACAGGAAAAGAGGGTTCTTTTCATGCTGAGCAATGTTTAGCATATGGAACTAAGATTGTTGGTGGTGTTACACCAAACAAGGGTGGTCAAACACATTTAGGTAAACCTGTATTTAATACAGTTGCAGATGCAGTAAAAACTACTGGTGCTACTGTTTCTATGATTTTTGTTCCGCCTGCTTTTGTTGGTGACGCTGTTATGGAAGCTGCTGAAGCTGGAATTGATCTTGCTGTAATTATTACAGAAGGTGCTCCTGTTAAAGATATGCAAATGGCTAAAGCTCATGCAACTAAACATGGTATGAAAACACTTGGGCCAAACTGTCCTGGTATTATTACTGCCGAAGAGTGTAAAATTGGAATTATGCCTGGTATGATCTTCAAAAAAGGTAATGTTGGGCTTATTTCCAAGTCTGGTACATTAACTTATGAGGGTGCTAATCAAGTTTGTAAAGAAGGTTTTGGTATTTCAACTGCTGTTGGTATCGGTGGAGATCCAATTATTGGTCTTTCATACCTTCAACTTCTTCCAATGTTTGAAGCAGATCCTGAAACTGAATGTATTGTTCTTATTGGTGAGATTGGTGGAGATCTTGAAATTCAAGCTGCTGCTTACATTAAAGAACACATTACTAAACCAGTTGTTGCATTTATCGCAGGTCAAACTGCTCCTAAAGGTAAAACAATGGGTCATGCTGGTGCAATCGTATCAGGTTCTGCAGGTACTGCAGCTGAGAAAATGGCTGCTCTAGAAGCTGCCGGTGCAACAGTTGTTGTTTCTCCAGCTGAAATCGGTCAAGCAGTAACTAAGGCAATGGCAAAAAAGTAATGATAAGAACTTTAGAATTACAAGACCTAAGTTGTGGAGCTTGTGCTGAAACTATCAGAATCGGACTTGACCTTGCAGGTTTTACATCTGTAAAGGTTACTCTTTTGACTCATCCTCATTCTGCGTCAGCTGAAATTATAGATGATGAACATTTTGAACTTTTTAAATCAGTTCTAAGAGGTCATGGTTACAGTTTAATTGATGATGAGCTACAAAAACCTGATAAACCATCAGGCGATTACGCTTAGTAATCTTTCTCTATATCTAAGGCAAGCGATTATAGCTTGCTTTTTTTTTAATCCTCAATTTAACATTACTTAATATTTATACTTTTATGCTTTCCCAGAAGAAGTCTACATGCTTTTCAAAGTGTGTAGATAATGAGTTAGTAGATAAGTCATCAAAGTGCATTAGGGTGATTTGCAGTCTTATGTAGAATAGGGTGGATAAAAACTCATAAGAGACCATCATAGGATCGCCAGAGCGTACAAGAGAGTTCTGCATCATTATAAATAAGCCCTCCGAGAGCACTTTAATGTTTTTTTCATGGAACTCTGCTTGAAACTGCACTCTAAGCTCTCTGTTTTGCATTAGCTCTATCATCAGTAATCTAAACATATTTTCATTCATCTTATCAAAAGTCAGCATCTTATGTTGTAGTGCAAACTTTTGTAAAAATGGCTTTCCTTTTGTGGCTAATTCCTTTATCTCATCAGATGAAAGAGAGAAGGGTGAAGAGAAAATACCCTTTGCTACTTCAAGAAATATCTCCTCTTTGTTTTTATAGTGATTATAGATAGCACTCTCCCTTATTCCCACTTCTGAGGCTATTTTTCTCACACTTGTGCCCTTGTATCCCAACTGAGAGAATAGAGTAGTTGATACTTTGAGTATTTTCTCTTTAGTTCCGCTGCGTTTAGTAGGTCTCGTATCTGTAGGCATTTAAGCTCCTTTTTTACTATATGAACACTTGTTAACATTAAACTAATTATATATGAACACTTGTTAATATCAGCTTATACAAAATGAACAAGTGTTCATATTATAATTTTAATGAGTTAACACTTGTTCATATGTATAAAAGCTGTATAAAGGTTTTTTTTAGTACAATCTCATAGGTACAAAGATAGTTACTTGAAGTCAAATTCAAGAGGAAAGTCCGAGCTGCTGTAGGACGGTGTTCCATTTAACGAATGGCCGTAGTAATACGAGGGAAAGTGCAACAGAGATTAGACTTCTATTCTAAGAATAGTAAAGGTGAAAAGGTGCGTGTAAGAGACCACCAGTTTCTATAGCAATATAGAGAGCTTGTAAACCCAACATGGCAGCAAGAAACAGATGGTTAGCGTCCTACAATGCTATTGTTTCGCTAGAGGCACAAAGTAATGTGTGCAGTAGATTAATAACTATTACTACAAAACTCGGCTTATTTGTACCTTATATAAATGTCACTAACTATAATAGGCAAAGCCAACTATAGTTGCAGGGACTCAAAGTCGCTACAATCCCCTAAAGCTATAAAAACATTAGTTTTTAAGATATCAATAGAGGTGCTTCAAATGAAAAAATCAATAATATTATCATTAGCTATGTTATTTAGTGCATGTGCTACACCGTATATAGAACATACACAAGACAATCTACTACAAATAACGATGAATGATAAGCTAATCATAAAAGGAGAGGGTAATCCTCTTTTCAAGAACACTATAAAGCTTCTTAACCTCACTATACAACAGAGAATTTTTCTTATGGATGATGATACTGTGCTTACCTACGAAGATGCTACTGCTAGTATGGGCTACAGGTATAACTATGGTATACAGAAGACTGTAAGTATTATATTTCCCCAGTATAACTATGAATTAATCGATATCAAGGGTAATATTCACTTTTTACACTTAAAACTAATACAAATACTGAATACTTAATATTAGAAAATATGAATAAAAAAAGAATTAAAATGATTTACGGTTTAGACAAAAAAACTCTTTGAAAAACTTTTAAGTGCACGATCTAAAGAAGAATCTCCTTCTCTAGAAAAATATATCTCTGTATAATCAACTGAAGCATATAAAGACATTAGTTTACATATAAAGAGCACTTGGGATATTAAAAGCTCTATTTTGAATAAGCTTGTTACTCAAGTAGGTAAGAGAAAGATATAAAAGTATTTTTCAATAGAATTTACATTATGTTAACCAATACTATAAAATAAGGATATAATAATTAATATGAGTAAAAAAGAACAACTAATTATAGATATACAACAGTTATTAAATAGCCATGTAAATATCTCTACTACAACAATCAACCCTGAGCTACTTTCATTTATGGATGAGAAAACACTTATCAGTATTATAGGCTCTCTCTTAGATCAAAAAGAGAGACATCTTGAGGCTGATGGTGAATGGCTTGAGCAATTTAAGAAAGATACAAATAATTAACAATAAATAATATCCATATTTTATAACAATTTATTAGACTTGACTTCCATGCTTTATATACATATAAAATAATAGTTTTCCCTGTCGATATCTACGACACAGTAAATGAAAATGAAAATGCTGTAAGCACTAGGGTATTACGTAGTTTTTACTACTAATCCAAAATATCTTATAAATTTTATGTTTTATTAAGCATAAAATCTATATAATTTCGACTCAACAAAAAAGTTGAAAGTGGCCCCGTCGTCTAGCGGTTAGGATCCATGGTTTTCATCCATGTCACAGGAGTTCAATTCTCCTCGGGGTCACCACTTACACTTTCAAATAATCAAAAACTCAACATACATTAATCAAAATTTTGTTAAAATCACAAAAATAATTTTTAGGAACTTTAATGCTTAGATTTGCATCAAGTCCAACAGGTGATATGAATATAGGGGACCTTCGTGTTGCCCTTTTTAGCCATCTTGTGGCACAAGAAAAAAAAGAAGACTTAATTGTCCGTATAGAAGATATGGATAAGAAAAAAAACATTAAGGGTAAAGACCAAGAGATACTTGATACACTAGGTCTTTTTGGCATTGACTACACTCAAGTTATTTACCAAAGTGAAAGTGCTCGTTTTCACTCTGCAATGGCACTCCAACTAGTACACGAAAAAAAAGCTTTTTCTTGTTTTTGTTCTGATGATTGGTTAGAGAAAAAGCGTAAAGAAGCAAAATTTGCTAAAAAGAAATACTTATATGATGATGCTTGTCGTTATCTTCCAGCAGAGCTTGTCATCGATAATACTAGTCCTTTTTGTATTCGTATAGTTAGACCAGATATAGATGCTAGTTTAGAAAATGATGCAGTAGATAGCTTTATTATCTTACATCAAGACAAAAGACCAACATATAACTTTGCATCTGCTGTAGATGATATGTTAAATGATATTAGTATTGTTATTGAGGCTAAAGAGCATATGAGTAACTTATCTAAACAAGAACACATTAGAGAGTCTCTGAGTTATGATAAAAAAGTAGAGTATTCATATATAACAAGTATTGTATCTGATGATATACCAAGTGTTAAGTTTTTGCTTGAAGAAGGTTTCTTACCCGAAGCTATATCAAATTATTTAATATCAATTGGAAACGAGACTCCTAAAGAGATATTTACACTAGCAGAGGCGAGAGAGTGGTTCACATTAGATACTTTATCTAATACCCCTGCTCTCTTTGATATAGATACACTTCGTCATATAAATCAAGAGCATCTTAAAGCTCTTGATCCTAAAGAGTTATCACGTTATGTTGGTTTTGCAGATATTGAAATAGGCGAACTTGCTCGTATTTATCTTCAAGAAGTGGGAACAACTAAAGAGTTGAAGGCTAAAATCACTACTATCTTTAGTGAGCGTATTATTCCTGAAGCTTTAACTAAATCAGTAGCAACAATGAAGGCTATTATTATAAGTGCACCCTACTTTGATAAGTATGATGACTTTAAAAATTATATAATAAAAGAATCTGAACTTGAGGGGGAGAACTACTCTAAAGCATTACGTACATTACTTACAAATGCACAAAGTGGTCCTGATTTAGTTAAGATATACAAGTATCTTAAAAATTATATTGGGGAGATTGTAAAATAATGGAAATGATAATAGAAATAGTTCAAGGTGTTGGTGGGATTCTAATAAGTATTATCAGTGTTTATATATGGGTTTTGATAATCACAGCTCTTTTAAGTTTTGTGAACCCTGACCCTTATAACTCTATTGTACAGTTTCTTCATAGAGTAACCAACCCTGTATATGTATTTATTAGAAAGTTTATACGTACAGATTTTAATAACTTAGACTTAGCACCTTTGATACTCATCATTGGTCTGCAGGTTCTTATTGTTGTTCTTAGTAGCCTTCTTCGCTCACTTTAGTCATCTTTTACAAAGACGATTACATCGGATGAAGCGTTTGCAATCTTAGTGACAAGTCTTAAGTTTGCATTCTCTTGTGTAAACTTAAGCAAGTAATACTTTTGCCAGCTTACATTTGAATCAGTTAATACTGTAAACTCATTATCAGCTTGAAGCTCTTTAATTATACTTGGGTTCATATCATTAAGTGTAAAACTCACTGCTGCTTTATCGTCTTTAGCATATAAATAAATATAAAAATACTCACCATCTTTATACTTTTCTGGATTCACAGCATTAAGATACACACAACTCAATACACCAGTAATACTTTTATCATCATATATTTTTGAACTCACTATATTCTCTTCACTAATTGCTCTTTCTGGTGAAATATCAAAGCGAGAAAAAGCATTATCATACGAGCAAGCACTAAGAAGTAGTAAAAATATGTTTATTATTAAAAAAGTTTTCATTTTGTCCTCTAATTTGTTCAGAATTATATCTTATTAAACTCTTCTTTTGTATAATCAAATAAAAATATCACGGGGGAAGGAAAAAGTGAGCAAAAGATTAGCTGTAGCATTTACTGGACCTTCAAACAGTGGAAAAACAACTCTTATTTTAAAAATAGCTCGGAAACTGATACATGAGCAAAAATTAAAAGTTGCTATTATTAAGCATGATCCGAAAAATAAGGCATATTTTGATGTTGAGGGTAAAGATAGTTACAAGTTTAGTGATACAGGAGCAGAGGTTATTGTTACCTCTCCGACTCGTACAACTTACTTTTCTCAACAACATTCAGAATTTGATGATATGATAAGACTATTTGATGACTTTGATTTTTTACTTGTTGAAGGACTAAAAAATTTACCACTTCCACGAATAAGTGTGTTTAGAGAGTCTTTTGATAGTGACTATCTTGGTTACATGGATGCACTAGCTACTGACTCTAGTATAGATTTAGGTGCATATGATTTACCAAAAGATATAGATGTACTTGACTTAAATAATGTACACGAAGTTATTGAGTGGATACTTATAAATGCAAAAAAAGTTTAAAAAAGGAAAGTAATGAGAGATATATTTGATGCTATTCAAAAAAGTGCTATACGTATTAAAAATGCTATAGATGTAAAAGACATAGGTTATTCACAATTAGAAAACAGTTCTGGTGAAACTCAACTACAACTAGATATTCAATGTGATTTGATCATTCAAGAAGAATTTTCTAAGGTCTCTTCTGTTCATACAATAGCAAGTGAAGAGAAAGAAAAAGAGATGCTTTTAAATGCAAATGGTAAATACTTTATCGCTTATGATCCTCTTGATGGCTCATCTTTAGTAGATGTTAACCTTAGTGTTGGTACTATTTATGGAATTTATGAGGGTGCATTTGGCGCTGACAAAATGGTAGCAGCTTGTTATGTTGTTCATGGTCCTCGTGTTGAGATGGTTTTTGCAGAGAATAAAACAAAACTTTACCTTCTCCAAGATGGTGAGTTTGAGTTTGTGAAAGAGATAAGACTTACTCCTAAGGGTAAACTTATGGCTCCAGGTGGAACACAACAAAACTGGGCACCATATCACAAAGAGATGATAGATAGTTTCTTCTCTGAGGGTTATCGTCTACGTTACTCAGGAGGAATGGTTCCTGACTTACACCACATTCTTCTTAAAGGTGGAGGACTTTTCTCATATCCTGGTACTAGCGATAAACCAGAAGGGAAATTGCGTCGTCTTTTTGAAGTATTTCCTTTTGCTTTTATATATGAGAAGTCTGGTGGTCAAGCCATAGATGGTGCAAATAAGCTTATGAGCTTAGGTCATGGACATATTCACGATACTGCTATCTGTTTTTTCGGTTCAGACTATGAAATAGACAGAGTAAGAGAGGTTTACGCAAAAAATGCCTAATAAGCCAAAAGACAAGTTTCAACTTTATCTCGATGAGATGTTGCAAAAGCTACAAGCTTGTCAAGTAAGTAAGGGTCATAAAAGCTGTAGCCTTTGTGAGTTTTACTTCGGATGTGAGATAAGAGATGAGTATGTAAAAGCTGTTTACAACTCCATGTCTAAAGGTGAGACTGGTGGATTTGAATTTTAAATTCAATCTACTAGCCACTAGCTCCCAAACACTTTCAAAATCCCCTCAAAAATATTTATAAGAAAATTACAAGTATAAAAATTCTACACTATTGAAAAAATAAGTAGTATAAGGAAAAACAATGAATCAAAACAATATTAAAAATGCAGTAGAAGCATCACTAGTGGCAGATAGTTACCTTTTAGGCTCTCATTGGATTTATGATATAAATCAGTTAAAAAATTTAAAAATCGACTGGAATGAGCTTAATGCTCCTTGTGCCAAGTGGCATGAGGGAAAAGAAAAAGGTGATTTTACACACTATGGTGATCATACAAAATGGCTACTAAATCATGTAAAGGAGTCTAAGACTTTTGACATACAAGTTTATAAACAAGTATGGCTTCAAAATATGAAAGACTATAAGGGTTACATAGATGGTGCTTGTGCTGATACTATAAAAATCATAGAAGAAGATGAAAGTGCTGTAGTTGGTTCAAGTTCACACGACCTCTCAATAGTTGGGAGAATTTCTCCACTCTTATATGTAAGCGATACAAAACAAGAGTTTTTAGCAAATGTAAAAAGTTTTGTAAGTTTTACACATAATAACGAAACGGTTTTAAATGTCGCAGAACTCTTTGCTAATATTCTTTACGATGTAGCAGATGGTGAGAAGATAAAAGATGCTCTAGAAAAAGCTACAGTACCGAAAAAGATACAGAGTGCTTTTGAAAAAGGAGTATTAAGCAAGGGTGAAAAGACCTTTGATACTATACTAAAGTTTGGTCCAAGTTGTACTGTCCAAGGTGCATTTGAAGCAACTCTGCACCTTCTTGCAACATATGATGACTTTAAAGAAGCAATGGTTCAAAATGCCAAAGCAGGAGGAGACAGTTCTTCAAGAGGTATGATAGTAGGGATGCTTATGGGTGCTGCAAATTGTACTATTCCTTCATCTTGGAGAGAAGGCACTAAGGGACTCTAAGTTTTAAATATAAATACTCAATTTATTGATAAATCTAAGGCTATTTAGATAAAATAACATCAATACATTTGACAGGACAAAAAATTGAGTAAATATATAACAACACCTATATACTATGTGAACGGTGAAGCCCATATTGGACATGCTTACACTACTTTTATAGCTGATACAACTGCTAGATATGAGAGACTTAAAGGTAACGAGACTTACTTTTTAACTGGTACTGATGAACACGGCCAAAAGATAGAAGAGTCAGCACAAAAGCATGGCAAAGAGACACAAATTTTTGCTGACGAAATCAGTGCTACTTTTAAAAGTCTTTGGGATGAATTTGAGATAAGCTATAACAAGTTTATTCGTACAACTGACAAAGACCATATGGCTGGTGTTCAAAAAGCATTTTTACATATGTTTAATAAAGGTGATATTTACAAAGATTTTTATGAAGGTCACTACTGTGTTAGTTGTGAGACATTCTTTCCTGAAATGCAACTCATAGATGGCGAATTTTGCCCTGACTGTGGTCGTGCTACAAGTATAGTTAAAGAAGAAAGTTACTTCTTTAAACTCTCAGAGTACGAAGATAAACTACTTAAACACTACGAAGACAATCCTGACTTTATCATGCCACGTTCACGTGTAAACGAAGTAAAGAACTTTGTAAAAGGTGGACTACGTGATCTTTCTGTGACACGTACATCTTTTACCTGGGGTGTAAAAATGCCAGAGTCTCTTAATGATAACAAGCATGTTATGTATGTATGGTTAGATGCCCTGCTCAACTACATTACAGCACTTGGTTATGGTAAAGATGATGCTAACATGGACTTTTGGCCTGCATCTACTCACTTTGTTGGAAAAGATATCCTGCGTTTTCATGCTATTTATTGGCCTGCATTTTTAATGAGTCTTGACTTACCACTCCCCAAAACTATTGGTGCTCACGGTTGGTGGACTCGCGATGGTGAAAAAATGAGTAAATCTAAGGGAAATGTAGTCTCTCCAAAAGAGGTTGCAGATGCTTACGGTATGGAAAACTTACGTTACTTTATGCTTCGGGAAGTTCCTTTTGGTCAAGATGGTGATTTTTCTCAACGAGCACTTATAGACCGTATTAACTCTGAGTTATCAAATGACTTAGGAAATCTACTCAACCGTATCATCGGTATGAGTGGAAAATATTCTGAGTATGAGATTGATAGTGTAGATGTAGAAAAGTATCATACAAAAGAACTTGAAGCTATGAACAAGGTGCTAGACTCACTTGATCACTACATGAGCGAAATGCAAACTCATAGATACCTTGAAGAGTTATGGAGACTGTTTTCTATTGGAAATACTGCTATTACTGAGCATGAGCCATGGGTAAAGATCAAAAATGAGCAAAAAGATGAAGCACTTGCTACTGTAGCACTTGTTGCAAACATTTTAGCAAAAGCAGCTATTATGCTCTCCCCTGTTATGCCTAAAACAACTGAGACTATCGCTGACGCTTTAAACTTTGAGATAAATAATGCTAGTTATATAGATATGGTAATTGATAAAAAGCTATTAAAACTATTTAATATCAAAAAAGTTCCTCCTCTTTTTCCTCGTATTGATGAGCCTTTAATGCCTGAAGCACCTAATGCTGAACCTAATCCTCCTAAAAAAGAGAAAAAGTCTTCTAAACAAAAAGAGAAGTTCGATTCATCAGCTAGTTTTGATGACAACCTTATAGAAATCGGTCAGTTCTTTGAGACATCACTTAAAATAGGAACTGTTTTAGAAGCAGAAGAAGTACCTAAAAGTAAAAAACTTCTCAAACTAAAAGTTAGTCTTGGCGAGAAGGATACACGCCAGATAGTAGCTGGAATACGAGAATTTTACTCTGCAGAATCTCTAGTAGATACACAAGTATGTGTAGTTGCTAACCTTAAACCTGCAAAACTAATGGGGATTATGTCTGAGGGAATGCTTCTTGCTGCTAAGGATGAAGATGGTCTGTGTTTAATAAGACCGGAAAAACCTAAAAAGGCAGGCACACCTATTGGATGAGACTTGAAAATGTCCTCGCACTAACAAATGCAAAACTTTTAAATAAACCATTTGTAAGTAATTTTACCAATATTGTTTTTGATGTGAAAAATGTCAAACGTGGTGACTTATTCATTGCGTTTGATGAGTCAAGCATTGAAAATGCAATACTACATGGTGCCTATGGAATTATTTTCAGTAAACCTACACAAATTAGTGACAGTGAAATAGCTTGGATCAAAGTCCAAAGCCTAGATGATGCACTTAAGCGCCTTCTGCGTTTTAAACTTTTAGATAAAGACATAAGAGTATATGAAACTAATGAAATTGTACTCAAATTAGCACTTCAAATAGTAACAGAGCCTAGTTTTATAGCTATTAGTGGAAGTATCCTTAATATCGCGAAACAACTTTGGAATATTGAAGACTCTTCTTGTATTCTTTTTTGTTCAAGCTTAAGTGATAAAGACATCTTTACTAAAACCATAGAACTCTCAAACACTACATATAAAAGTATAAATATAATTGAACAAACACTTTTTGAGACATCTTTTATATATAATGATGTGTTTTACGAAAGGCAACTTATATCACCCTTTTTCATACCCTATTTAGAGATACTACTACACCTCTTTAAAAACCTAAAAGTAAATTATAGACTTCGTAAATTTACTCCAATAGGACATTTTGAAGCCGTCTTTACAAATAAAAAGTTTGAAGTAAAAGAGTTCGGGACAAGTGATAAAGTGCTTATATTTGAGAAAAATAGCACTCTTGTAGAATCTCAAATAACATTCTTACAAAGTGAAGCAACTTGGGCAAAAATAGTGTATGTAGTACCCCAAGATAATACAAAGCTAATTAATAAAGTTGAGAATAAAGAGTCTTTAATTGTTTATAAAAATAAGAATGAAATTCTTAATGCTCTAAAGAAACATCACTTTCATTTTGCATTAGTTATCGGTGCAAATAAAGATCTACTTGACAAACATGTTAACCTTCAAATGCAACCAAATTTATTCGACTTTAAATAGTCCAAGTGGTTTATTTTGTTAAACTCTTTTGATATCGCCGCTAAGTCATTTAATGATAAATATACTCTACTATAGCCCTTGAAATATAAAATATATACAAAGTTTTTGATATAATATTAGACTAAATATTAATATATAGAGTGAGTCATTATGAACCGTAGAAATTTTTTAGCAACAGCAACCTTGACTTCTACAGCCTTCGTTTTAGATGGCTGTAATGACGAGAATCGCCAAGCAATAGACTACTCAAAACATCCTCATAAAAAAATAGATAAGAAGACTGTTCATATTAATAAAAATAAAAAAACTCTTATAAAGCTAGCGACTTCTTGGCCTGCACACTTTCCTATAATGGGAACAGGTGTTGAAAAATTTGCACAAAGAGTTAAAGATGTTAGTGGTGGTAGTTTAGAGATAAAAATATACCCTAAAAATACACTTGTACCTGCATTAGCTGTTTTTGATGCTTGTTCTAGTGGTGAGATCGATGCTTATCATTCAGGACCTTACTATTGGAAAGGTAAAAACTCTGCGTTTTCACTCTATAGCGGTTTACCTTTTGGTTTTACAGCGGAAGAGATTAACTCATGGTTAATATTTGGTGGTGGTTTGGAATTATGGCGAGAACAGTATGCTAAATACAATCTTCACCCTTTTGCAGGTGGAAATACAAATATACAAATGGGTGGATGGTTTAGAAAACCTATAGAGTCCCTTGAAGATATGAAGGGTTTAAAAATGCGTATTCCTGGTTTAGGTGGAGAAGTTTTTTCAAAAATGGGTGTAAATCCAGTACTTTTACCAGCAGGAGAGATATATACATCACTTGAACGCGGTGTTATTGATGCGACTGAATGGGTAGGACCAGCACTCGATATTAAAATGGGATTTTATAAGGTTGCTCCTTATTATTATTCTGGTTGGCACGAACCAGGTTCTATTTTAGAACTTACATTTAACAAACATACATGGAATACACTCGCATTCGAGCATCAGTCTATCATAGAAGTCTGTGCTAGTGAGATGAATTCGAATATGACCTCAGAATTTCATCACGACAATATCTATGCACTTTCTAAACTTCAAGACCTCGGAGTTACACTAGGTCACTTTCCAAAAGATGTAAATATAGCTGGAAAAAAGGCTCTTAAAGAAGTTATTATTGAGCTCAGTTCTAAAAATAAGGATTTTAAGAAGGTATACTCATCAATCTATGAGTACCTTAACCTTTCTCGTGCCTGGAGTGATGTAAGTTTGAGAAATTTTCTTAACGAGAGGTAAAAGCTATTATTATATTATAATAGTGTAATATTATACATATATTTATACTACGGACTTAGATTGAAAAAACTTTTTTGCACTATACTATTTTCACCTCTTTTAGTTTTTGCATCATTTAATGCAAAAATTATTGATACCATTACACTTCTCCCTATAAAAAATGCAGTGATTTGTAATGCAAAACAAGAAATCAAAAGTGATAATAATGGACTTTTTAGCTTAAATACACAAGAAGGTATACTACATATAAAAGCGCATGGCTATAGACCAATAGAATTTAATGCTACTACAAGCAAGAGAGTATTTAAATTACAAGCCATAAAAATTAAAGCACTCTACTTAACTTTTTGGGGTGCTAGCAATAATTCTAAAACACTTAAAAATCTACTTTTTACCATAAAAAAGACACAGGCTAATGCTATAGTTGTGGATGTAAAAAACGAATTTGGTTCAACATCTTTTCTCACATCCTTTAAACAGGCAAACTCATACGGTGCACATAAACAAAGAACCAATCGTAATATACAAAAGTTTATACAAACTATGAGAGATAATAATATTTATACAATAGCGAGAATAGTTACGTTTAAGGATGAAATTCAGGCCACACACAATCCTGAGTATGCCATCAAATGCGATGATAACGGAAGCATATGGAGAAACCATGATGATATTGCATGGGTTGACCCTTTTGACAAACGCTCGCATACATACACTATTGAGATAGCCAAAGAAGCAGCAAAGGTCGGTTTTGATGAAATCAACTTTGATTATATTCGTTTTCCAGCGAAGTCTCGCCTGAGGTATTCAAAAGAAAATACAAAAGAAAACAGAATAAAAGCTATAACAACCTTTCTAAGTAGTGCAAAAGAACAGTTGTGTCAGTATGGAGTTTTCATCTCGGTTAGTACCTATGGAAATATTCTATGGGGAGAAAAAGATGATGATAATAATATAGGTCAAACTCTAGAATCTCTAGCTCTTCATTCTGACTATATTGCACCCATGCTCTATCCTTCTGGATTTGCCTCTGGTTCATTTAATTTTGAGTATCCAGCAGACCATCCCTATGATGTAATATATCGTAGTTTGAACAATATAAAAAATAGAATAGATCTAAAAAGAATAAGACCTTGGTTACAATATTTTAGAGACTATAAAAGTAAAAAAAAACCCTATAGGAGATATGAGATTCAAGAACAGATATTCCCAACAAAACAGTTACAAACTAATGGGTGGATGATGTGGTCACCTTCTAGTAAATATTATATTGGTTATATTTTACCTTAACTTAATATATTTTAATGCATCTCTAAATTGTTTAGACTGAGGCAAATACATCTCAACTAAAGCATGAAATTCCTTAGAATGATTCATATGTTTTAGGTGTGCTAATTCATGCACAACCACATAGTCTATAAGGTCTTTCGCCACCTTCATAAGCTCGGTATTAAAAGTGATTACTCTTTTTGAACTACAGCTTCCCCACCTACTTTTCATTTTCCTGTATTTAATTACATCAAAAACAAGACCCATTTTTTTAGAATAGTAATCTGCTCTCTCATTTAAATAACCAATAGCTGTATTCTTGTAGAAATCATCATAACATTTCATTATTTTCTGTGGTGAATTCACTCGTAATTTATGAAGTTTTGCTCGTAAAGTACTTGCCTCTACACTATCTATACTATACCTTTGAGAAAAAAGTAAAACTTCATCCTCTAGGTTCATCTCCAAAGATACATATTTTTTTTGTTTTTTTAACTGTTTTTGTATCCAAGAATCACGTAATTCTAAAAGGTTTAACACATAAAGATGAGAATTATTAGAAGTCTTCACAAGTATCTTGTTTTTCGAATCAATTCCTATATATGTGTTTTTTAACTTTGGATTATACTTTAAAACAACCTCGCAACCCTTATGCACTAAGTTATTCATAAACTATTGGGTCCTTTACTCCAGCTTCTATAAATCCATTTATACGCAGTCTACAACTATCACATACACCACAAGCTTCTTTTTCATTTTTATAACAAGACCACGTCAGAGAGAGGGGTGATCCAAGTTCTATAGATTTTTTCACTATCTCTGACTTTAAAAGATGTACTAAAGGCATATGGATTGTAATATCTGTCTCATCTTTTGTACCAAGGTTTATAGCATTTTGCATTGCCTGTATATAAGTTTCTCTACAATCAGGATACCCACTACTGTCTTCTTGAACTACACCTATGCTTATGAGTTCTGCACCCTCTTTCTCAGCGATAGCTGCTGCCATACTTAAAAATATACCATTACGAAAAGGCACATACGTGATAGGTACACCCTCTTCTACTCCGGATACAGGAACATCTATTTTAGAGTCAGTTAATGCTGATGCTCCGAGGTGTTTAAAAAAATCCAAATCAAGACTATATGTTTGAGATACTTTTAAATGCTCACAAATCAAATCAAAACACTCTTGCTCTTTTGTTTGTGTTCTTTGTCCGTAGTTAAAGTGAATAGCTATTATTTCATAACCATCATTTTTCATCATCTGTGCACTCAAAGTTGAGTCCATACCCCCACTCATTATACAAACAGCTCTTTTAACTAAAATTTTATTTTTCATAATAGTATTTTAACATATTTTCTTCAGCTTCTTTAAAACAAAATGGTACCACAATAGTATGTATAAGAAAAGAGCACAATATATTCAAGCACAGCAAGTTTTAAAAGTGCTAGAGAGTATTTCACAGTAAATGTGGAAATCTACTTCTCAAATAATTAAGTATAGGCTCTCATTTAAACATTAGTGTATAAGCCCTATTCATAAGTACATTTAGATATAATTATATTTATGATTGAACTTGATAACAGAACAACCCTTACAATAGATATATCCCTCCTACAGGCAATATCAGACACCCTTACAAACAAAGAAATTGAACTTATTGTCACTTCAAATAGTGAGATACAAAGTATCAATTCTGAGTATAGAAATATCAATAAAGCAACCGATGTACTTAGTTTTCCTTATGAAGAGATGCCTATGAGCCCTCTAGGAAGTATAGTAATCGCGGAAGACTTTGTAAAAGCAAAGGCTAATGAACTTGGACATACACTCTCCGATGAGCTTGCCTTACTTTTCATTCATGGCTTACTTCATCTCTTAAGATATGACCATGAAGTAGATAGTGGTGAGATGCGTGAAAAAGAGAAAGATATCATAGAGTTGTTCTCCCTTCCAAAAAGTTTAATAGTAAGAAACCAAGGATAAATATGGATTATATAGTTTTTTTAGCTGCGATGGCTGCACTTATTTATGGAGCAGACTTTATTATTAAAGAGTCCGAGCGTATAGCACTTCACTTTAATATTTCTCACTTTGTTATCGGTGCTACACTTGTAGCATTTGGAACTAGCTTACCTGAAATGGCAGCATCTATGATGGCGGCCTCACAAGGTAAGAGTGATATGGCTGTTGCTAATGTACTTGGGAGTGTTATCTTTAACATCACTCTAGTACTTGGTTTAGTACTTTTTATAGCAAAGTCTATGAAGCCTGAACGTGACTTGTTCTCAAAAGATAGTGCCTGGGTTGTAGTACCTGTTGTGATTTTTTTACTTATGATTCAAGATGGTGTCATCAGTAGAGTGGATGGGGTTATTTTCCTTCTTCTAATGATTTCATACCTTATCTTTTTGTTTACTAGCTCAAAAAATGATTTAGAATGTGAGATTGATGAGAGTTTATCGCAGAAGTTTAACTGGACTAAAACACTAGTTTTACTAACTATTGGTTTTATCTTTACTATAGGTGGTGCAAACTTTGTGATCGAGAGTGGTACAAGTATAGCTAGAAGTCTTGATGTAAGTGAATGGATGATAGGTCTGTTTCTCATCTCACTTGGAACTTCTCTTCCTGAACTTGTAGTATCACTTGTAGCCATTAAAAAAGGAAATTCTGACATGAGTATCGGAAATATTATCGGTTCAAATGTAGCAAATTTTTCTATGGTAATTGGTGGTTCATCACTTATTCATCCACTTATAGTGAACATGCAAGAGAATAGTTTCGATATTTTCATAATGGTAGCCGCATCACTTACTCTACTCTTTATACTAGCGAATAAGCTCTACAACAAAGCGGGTGCAATTTTTCTTTTTGCTATCCTCGCTCTTTTTATACAAAATAGCTTTTAGGCTGTCTCTTTAAAAAACACTTTATTGAGAGTCTACTTTTCAATATACTCAAGCTCTAAGAGCTTGTTATAAATATCTGACACAATTGCTCCCGCTGCATGACCACCATGCCCTCCATGTTCAACCATAACCATTACAACATACTTAGGATTTTTATAAGGTCCATAAGATGTGAACCAAGCATGAGAACGATTATAGTATGACATTTCACGCTCTAGTTTTCTTTTTTTGATGTTTTGCTTAATTGCAATGACTTGTGCTGTACCTGTTTTACCAGCAATAATAACCTTAGAATGAAGGTAGGATGTTGCTGTGCCTTTTAGGTTGTTACAAACTTCATACATTGCCTTTTGAATTATAGGAAGTTGTTTTCTTTCTTTCTTATTTAAAACATTTTTATACTTATTTTTATACTTTTTACCATTTATCTCATATGCAAGATGTGGAGTTGGTACTCGTCCCGTAGCGATAAAAGCCGTTTGCTGTGCTATTTGGAGAGGGGTAACAAGAAAGTCACCTTGTCCGATAGACATATTGGCAGTTTCCCCGATACTCCATTTTCTATTATACTTTTTAAGTTTCCAGTCTCGCGAAGGCACTACACCTATAAACTCATTTGGTAAATCTATACCGGTTTTTGTGCTTAAACCATAACGCTTGAGTCCAGCACTCATTTTTCGGTTTCCAAGGATAAGACTACCCTTATAAAAAAAGTCATCACAACTCTCACGAATAGCCTTATTTATATCTGTATATTTATGCCCTTTTCTCTTCCAACATCTAAAAATACGACCTCCTAAAGGAAGTGAAGACCTACAGTCTACCCCCCATCTACTAGAGAGATCAGTAGAAATATATAAAAGTCCTAACATCGGTTTTATCGTGGAGCCTGGCGGATATAAACCGTGAATTAGTTTGTTTGTCAAAGCGTGATCCATACTTAAAGATAAACTATCATACATCTTATATGACATTCCTGATACAAATATATTGAGATTATAGTTAGGAAAACTCCCTGCTGCAAGGATAGACCCATTAACATCCATCACAACCATTGCCCCAACCTTTCCTTCAAAAAGCTTAGACATATAAGTTTGCAACTCCATATCAATAGTAAGTTTGAGTTTTTTATTTTCGTCTGCTTTGGAATAACTGAGCTGAGCCACTTCTTGATTAGTTGCGTTTACTTGGACTTTACGTATTCCTGGTTGTCCTTGTAGGTAATTATTGTAGTATTTCTCTATACCTGTTTTTCCGACATAACCAATGAGTCCAAGAAGTTGATCCTCACCTATTTCTTTTTTATTTGCACGTGATACATAACCTACCATATGTGCGGCAATATTTTTATAAGGATAGTAGCGCTTTGGCGCTGGAATAATTTTAATATTTTCTCTAAGGTTTAAGATTGAGTATACTGGTAAAATATCCTTATAAGGCACAAAGTGCACTATGTCTATATAGTCATGGTTGTAATATGACTCTCTTTTCTCATACTTTTGTAACATATCTTCTACACTAAGGAATGGAAGAAGTTTTTTGAGTACTTGTATCTCTTGATTTAAAATTTCGATATTCTTTTTACCTGTAAGATGTGGTGCAAGTTGTAGTCTAAAACCTAACTTATTTATAGCGATAGGTCTGTTTTTTATATCAACTATTTCTCCCCTAACTGGTGCTATTCTTTCATATTTAATTGTGTTTTGTTCAGATAGTTTTAGATAATGGCTATGAGAGTTTACACTGAGTAAAAAAACTCTTACTGTTAGGGCTAACCATGTAGAGATGAAAAAAAAGATTATAAGTTTAGCTTTCATAATATACTCACAAAGAAAAGTTCAATTACTATATAGTATATTATATAGTAATTTAATTCAGGAGGTGCTAAAAGAAATATACTAGACATCAAAGAAAGGAATAAAAAGTACCCTATATAAGCCATAAGAACAGATGAGAGTTTTATGCACCAAGTACAAGAAAAAATTTGATTCACTTTAGGTATTATTAATTTGCAAACAATATAAAAGTAGATTATTGAACTAAAGAGCATATATCCATGGTTGACTTCAAAAATGACCAGACAAAAGGATAAAATTAAAATTGAGGCATAATCATTACGTTTAAAGGATCTTGTAAAAAGTACAAAGAGTACGGCTAGCATAGGTGGTAAGCTTAAGTATATACTGCTCATAGAGCTATACAGTACAAAGATAACTATGTAAGCAAAAAGCTCTACAGTGTTTTTATGAGTGATACTTCGTTGCATATTGGAAAGTGTTTACATTTAATACAATCAGCCCAAATTTTATGTTCGGGGAGGGACTCTTTTGGAATTTCAACAAAGCCTAGTCGTTCAAAAAAAGCTTGTTTATATGTAAGACTAAGCACTCTTTGTATACCTAAAGAAGAAGCTTCTTCTAGTGCTTTTTTAACTAAATTTTCACCGATTTTCTGACCACGGATACCATCTTTTACTATAAGTGAACGTACTTCTGCTAAATCCGTTGTGTGAATGTGTAAAGCAGTAAAACCAACAAGCTCTTCCTCTTTATAAGCGAGTGTGTAAGAGCGAATATTTGTCGCTATTTCATCCTCACTTCTATCGAGTATCACACCACTCTCTATTTCAGGAAGTATCAACTCTCGCATTTCATGAATTGTTGCAAGAGTTGCTTTTTGATAGTTAATCTTCACTATCACTCTCTAATAGTATGTCATGAATTACCTTATTTACTTTATGCGTTCCTTTTTTCTTTGAACTTGAAACTGTCATCGCATTTGGAAACTCACGTCTAAGTGCACTTTGTTCTTTTTGATTAAGTTTATCTATTTTAGTAAATATTTGTAAAATAACTTGATTATCTCTTACATGCTCAAAAAGAAATTCACTTACTTGAGTATCAATATCTAAGTGAGGATGTCTACAATCAATAAGATGTATAAAAAGTTTTATCTGAACACGTTCGGCAATATAATCAGTTAAGTTTTTTTCCCAGTCGTGTTTAATAGACTTAGAAACTTTTGCATATCCAAAACCAGGTAAATCAACAAACTTTGCTAAGAGTTTTTTATTTTCATTATCCCTGTCTATAAATGTCACATCAAAATAGTTAATAAGTCTTGTTTTACCTGGAGTTGACGATACTTTGGCTAAACCTTTATGGTTTGTTAGAGCATTAAGCAGAGAACTTTTTCCTACATTTGAGCGTGCCATAAAAACAACTTCATTTTGTTCCTCTGACTCTGGGGCCAAGGCAACATTTGGTGCAGAGATTATAAACTTTGCTTCTACTATTTCTACCATTATTTTTTTTCCTCTTGATTCTCATCTGTTATATTAAATATCATAATCACTGGTTCCTTTTTTAAACCTTTGGCATAAGCCTTTCCTGTTGTTATGTTAAGAACAACTTCATCACCTATAATCTCTTTTTTTTCATCGATTTGTTTGAGGTAAACATTTGTGTAAAAGTAGTATTCACTTTTCTCTGGCAAGTAGATTACCTTACCTGCAGTTCCTCTATACTTCATCCCTTTTTTTGTTACAATTTTAAAAGAGACATTTCCAAATGCTATAAACTTTGTTGGTTTGTTGGTTTCATCAGTATATATAGTTACCTTATGTGCATTGAGTTCATCATTTTCTGTGATGACATTCACATGCCCTTCAAAGATAGAAATACCCTTATCCAGATCAGTATCAAAGGCATCCGCTATGATTTTTAACTCGTCTGAAAATAAAAAGCTACTTAAAAACATTGTTATGACAAATATATATCTCATATTTTGCTCTCTTGAAGTTGGTATTTGACTGTTACTTGTTTAGACTTCATAGTATTGTTTATGGAGTCATATATAAAAGAAGCTCCTCTCATACTATTTTTGTCTTGATGTGCTAAGTAATCATCTTGAGTTTGTACTGTAGAGTTTTTAGTATTATACTTAAGGGTATCAGACTCAAATGTTAGACCATCTTCTCTTTTATACACTACATTGCCTTTTAAATCTACGATATTATTTTTATATATTCCATTATCTGCTTGCATACTTGAAACAAACTCTTCAGAGCTGTCAATAAAGTTGATATCATCTACAATATACCTCTGAGTATACCTAAGAGCCTTAGTTCCAGACATAACTGTCTGTAAACCAGTGCTTTGCAGTTCATACATAATAAAGTTTTCTATCGTTAGAAGTGGTACATCGTCAAACTCTTGTTGTTTGATTTTGAGAGGTTGGAAAAATATATATATCAACATCAATGCACTAAAAATGGAGATAAAAAAAATATTAATATTAATAATTTACCCCTTAGTCCAGGCAGATAAAAATTCCTCTCGTTGATCATTTTCATCTACTAAAGTATCTATCATCTCTCTAACTGCTCCATGACCACCCTGACTTAAAAGAGTTGTGTCAACAAGGGAACGTATCTCTCTTACTCCGTTAGCAGGTGTAAAACTGCGACCAACAAGACTCAACATATTATAGTCGTTTAAGTCATCACCAATAGCCGCTACTTCAAACATACGCAGACCTAAAGAGTCTATGATTTCTTTGATAACTCTGTCTTTGTCTTTTATGCCTTGGTGTAAGTTCTGTACACCTAGTTCTTGGGCTCTGCGTTTAACTATCTCAGACTTACGCCCCGTGATAATAGCAACTTGCAAACCGAGTTTAATCCAAGTAGTGATACCTAAACCATCTTTAACATTAAAAGTCTTACTCTCAATACCATCGTTTGAGTATGTAAGACCTCCATCACTAAGGCAGCCATCAACATCTAAAACAAGCAGTTTAATCATAAAGTACCTTTTGTACTTGGTGTTCCTATACGCTCATTTTTTGTAGTAGCACGACGAAGAGCAACTGCTAAAGACTTAAATGCAGCCTCTATGATGTGGTGCTTGTTTTTTCCTCGTAACTCTACTATGTGTACTGACAGTCTTGCATTTAGTACCACAGCGCGGAAAAACTCTTCGACGAGTTCTGTATCAAAGTCACCTACTTTACCAATTGGAGAAATTTCAAAGACTAAAAATGGACGATTACTAAGATCTAGGTCACAAGAGACACATGCTTCATCCATAACGATATTTGCACTTCCAAAACGCTCCATACCTTTAACAGGGTAAATAGCCTCTGCAATCAGTGAACCTAAAACAATACCAATATCTTCTACACTATGGTGATCATCTATGTGAGTGTCACCCTTACAGCTAACAGTAATATCCATTAGAGAGTGTTTTGTAAAACTCTCAAGCATATGGTCTAAAAAACCAACACCTGTATTCATATCTGCTTTTCCTGTGCCGTTTAAGTCTAAACTTACAGTTATATCTGTCTCTTTTGTTGTTCTTGTTTTACTTATCATTACTAGTCCTCTCTTATTATAAATGCTTTATTAAAAATACCATTCTTTTTGTAATCACGTGCTTCTTGTTCACTCTTAAATCCAGTGAGTACTACTTTAAAGATTCGTCCATTTGGTGTCTCGATATCTTTAATTATAGTTGTATAACCATCTGTATGGTCGTACTTCTCTTGTGTAACCAAAGCTCCCGCTATTTTAGAAAAAGATGCGATTTGTAAGGAAAAATTGCCAATAGACTTTTTTTGTGGAGATTTTTTCATCTCTTTTTTACTAGGAATTCTTTTCTTACCCTTTGTCTCAAATCCTAAAATCTCTAGAGTTATAGGTGCTGTCCCTCGTCCTACCATATCTATCTCATGTGCCGCTTTGTTTGAGAGATCTATGATTCTAGTAGCAATAAATGGACCTCTGTCGTTAATACGTACTACGGTAGTTAGACCATTTCTACGGTTTGTTACTTTTACGATAGTGTTCATCGGTAGTGTTTTATGTGCTGCTGTCATACCGTACATATTGTAAGTCTCACCATTTGATGTAAGTTTACCGTGAAAGTCAGGGCCATACCATGAGGCATTTCCTTTAAAACTATCTCCAACACTCACAACAGTTGGATAGTACTTAATTCCACGAATAATATAGGGTCTCATAGTAGGGTGTGAATAGTTTTTTTTATTCACAGTTGCACTATGCACTGACTTATCATATGAGTATGCCTTATAATCAGAGTATGTTGTGTGTTTATATACACCCTTTCCTCTAGTACTACAAGCACTTATAAGTAGTGTAAATACAATGAAGGCAACTATATAGAGTTTACTCATAGATCTTTAAGCTCTCACCAATTTTGATAAGTGAGCCCTTTATTTTATTTTGAGACTTAAGGTTTTTTATAGTGACTTTATATGCACGTGATATTGACTCAAGTGAGTCTCCTCGTTTTACCATATAGTAGTTTCTTGTATTGAGTTTTTTTCTATGCTTAGATGTTACTATGGGTATGATGAGTTTTTGTTTTAATCTTAAGTTGTTGTTTTTAAGATTATTAAAGTCTTTGATGACTTTATATGAAACACCATACTTATTTCCAATGTATGAAAGGTTGTCTCCACTTGTGACTAAATGAATTTTGTAGATGTTTTGCATAGGTGCTTTGTAGTATTTGCGTTTAAAGTCCGCTAACTTAATGTAGGGAATATAAATATCATATGTCTTTGCATAAGGAGGTACAAAATCATACTTTAGATGTCTGTTTAAGTTTTTTAAGTCTCCCAGTGGCATCTCTATGAGTTTTGCTACACGTTTAAGCGACTCACCACTTGAAATCTTTACAGTAGAAATAGAGTAAGCATTTGCACGGTTTAAGAGGTGCTCATACTCACTAGATAAAAGATGTTGCTCATCCGTTCCAATAAGAGCTAAAGCAACAATCTTTCTTATATAATTACGACTCTCTCTTGGAATGTACTTTTTATCTGAATCAAGTAAAACAGAAAGCTTATCACTACCCGCTTTTTTTATAGCATAATTGAGCCTTCCTCCACCACAGTTGTAAGCAATGGCTGCTAAGTACCACTTCCCAAAATGCTTATGAAGCGAAGAGAGATACTTTGCAGCCGCTTCAGTTGACTTAATTAAGTCTCTTCTCTCGTCAACATACTCGTCTATCTTGAGGTTATAGATACGTCCAGTTTTTGGCATAAACTGCCAAAGTCCTGCGGCTCTTTTAGGAGAGTATGCTCTTGTTTTAAAGTTTGACTCAGCCATAGCGAGGTAGAGAAACTCCTGGGGTACATTGTATTTTGTAAGAGTATTTTTAATAGCAGGTATAAAGACATATGCATTATCCATAGTTTTAAAAAAATACTTACTTTTTTTAATAGAACTGTTTTTTGTACGCATTTGATTCATTATGGGGTCATAAAGAAAAGATGGGTCTATGTCAAAAGAGTCTAAAAGTGCTAATTCTTTGTTGAAGTTAGACTCATAGTTCAAGTTTGCAAAAAGAAACAAAGGAAAAAGAAGTGTTAAAAAATATTTATACATATATAACTTTTTATTTTAATTTTAATAGATTTTATCCAAATTATTATTAACCTATTATAAACACCTAAATAGAGAAGAGTTTTTGAGCATTCTCTGTAGTTAAATCTTTTATATTTTCCAGTGGAACTTCTAAGAGTTCAGACATCTTTTGAGCTACAAAGGTAGTATAAAAAGGCTCATTGCGCTCTCCTCGATGAGGAACAGGAGTAAGATATGGTCCATCAGTTTCGATAATGAGTTTTTCGCGCGGAATCTTAGGTAAAACATTTACAAGTTTTTTAGCATTTTTAAATGTCAAAACACCACCTATACCAAAGTAAAAACCTTCATTTGCAAGGCTTAAAAGCTCTTCATCTGCGTTAAAACAGTGAAGCACTCCCCCTACTTTGCCAACATTTGCGTCAAGCATCAACTCTTTTGAGTCACGAGAAGCATCTCTTATATGAACTATAAGTGGTTTTTTATACTTTTTTGCTAACTCTATCTGTGCACGAAAGACTCTTTTTTGTTCTGTCTTATTTGCTAAAATCTCTTCTTCTGTACCTTCGAGTCTAAAATAGTCAAGTCCACATTCACCGATAGCAACACACTTTTCATGTCCAACATACTTCTCAAAATCAAGAGCATCAAACTGTGCTTTATCATAAGGATGAACACCTACTGAGAAATATATATCAGCATGTGCTTCTGCAATTTTTACAGCCTTATCAAGTGTAGTAGTGTCAGCACCAGGGATGATAAAACGCTCGACTCCACCCTCTCTTGCACGTTCTAAAACAGTCTCTAAGTCTTCATTGTAACGCTCATCATCTAAATGTATGTGTGTATCTATAATCATTTATGTGCCTCTAGTAATTCACGAGCAAACTTCTTGGCTTCATTGGAGATGTTTTCACCACTTATAATTCGTGCGATCTCATCTACTCTCTCATCAAAGTTTAACTCTTTTGCTTTTGAAATAGTACCATCTTTATAGACTAAAAAGTGCTGATTTCCCATAGAAGTCAGTTGTGGCTGATGAGATATGACAAATATCTGAAAATGAGCTGAGAGTTTACGCAGTACTTTTGCCACAGACATAGACTCTTCACCACTTAAATTTGCATCTATCTCATCTAGCATTAACACACCACCATTCTTACTCATAAACTCAGATTTGAGTGCTAGGATGGCTAAACGCAGACGGTTAAATTCTCCCGTACTTATCTTTGCGAGTGCTGTGTTGTTTAGTTTGACGCTTAAAAGGTCACAACCAGAGAGTGAATACTCCTCTTTTTCAAGGATGATGGAAGCCTCACGAAGATAGAGGTCTTTTAAATAAGCATTGAGTGCTTTTGTGAAATGACTTAACTCTTTTTCTCTTAGATCACTTAGCTGCATGCCTAAACTCTCAACAAGTTCACTTAAGATGTTGTATCTGTTTTGTAAGTCACTCTTTGCTATCTCTATGTTTTCATACTTCGCTAGTTCTAGTTTTTTCTGTTCTTTGTAACTTATAGCTTCGGTCACACTTCCATACCTGTGTTTAAGTCCGCTTATCTCTTCTATGCGGTTAAGTACTTCTTCTATGTCTACTTCATCCAAAGCAGAAAACCTCTCAGTTGCAGAGTCAAAGTGTGCACGTAGCTCGTTCATAGCATCATCAAAAAAAGCAGTATCTACACCAAGAGTATCTAGTGTAGAAATAGCAAGATGCTCATGAGTGAAAATTTCCATGGCAGCCTCTAAAGACTCCAAGACTTTCTCTTTTTTAGATAGTTCTTTTTTTATAATAACTAACTCTTCATCTTCACCCTCACTTGGGTTGATGTCTTCTATCTTTTTTATCTCAAATGCAGCAAACTCTTTCAGTTCTACTATCTTTCTCTCTTCTTCTTCTATCTTCACTAACTCTTTTTTTACCTCAGAGTACTCAATAAAACTTTTTTTGTACTTCTCTTTGAGTGTCAGGATTTTTTTAGACTTTGAAGCGATACGGTCATCTAAAATACCAAGCAGGTTTTCATTCTCAAAGTCACTAAAGTCTTTTAGGCTTAAGTGTCTTAGATAATCAGAAGCAACACCACCTATAGCCTTACGAGATAGACTTTGGTTATTTACAAAATAACGAGAGTTCCCTTTTTTAATGTGTTTAAAAACATTTATGTCATCGTTCTCTATGCCCGAACTCTCTTCGTTGATGTTCCAAGTAACACTAGACTCACACAAAGCAGCATCACAAGTAGAAGCTCCTAAAGATGAGAGTATAGACTCCATAAGGATAGACTTTCCACTACCACTAGGTCCTGTAAACACAATAAGCCCAGTCTCTAAGTTTAGTTCTGCTTCTTTAAAACTAAGGTAGTCTTTGAGGTAAAATCTCTCTATCATCTAGTATCCTTTGGAATGGAGTAATCATTTATTTTGTGTATAGTAGTGTAAATAACTAATGAGTACATAAAGTATTGCATTTTGTCATATTTATATACTCCATAATTTAAGCTCATTTAGATTCTTTTAATGGATATATGATCATAATGCTCATAAATGCTCTTATCCCTGAAGTCAAACATTATATACCAACTAAAAAAAACAGATTTTAAGCTTGCTGAAAGAAAAGTTAAAAACTCAATATAAAGAATTATCAATATGAATGAACCTACATTTTTGTCAACACAAACACTATTTAGAAAATGGTTAGATAATAATCATAATAAAGAAACAGAGTTATTTGTTGGTTTTTATAAAATCGAAAGTGGTTATCCAAGTATGACTTGGTCTGAGTCGGTTGATCAAGCCCTTTGTTTTGTGTGATTGATGGTGTGCAAAAGTCTTTAGATAAACATTCTTGTCAGATAAGGTTTATGCCACGAAAAAAAGAATAAAAAAGACCTAAAATTACCAAGTGATTTTGAAAGTAAATTTAAAAATAATGTAAAAGCATGGTGAACCATCGTATAAAAACATTCCATACATTGGGTCATTTCTGCAGTACAAGAGAAGACTAAACTAAAATGGTTGGAGAATTAATTGCTTCTAGTGAACTTGGTACAAATAAATTCAAAGATAGTAAATATAAGAAAAAGACTACAAAATAATTATAATCTTAGTTTTAATAAGTTTGAACATAAAAAAGAAGTGTATAATTTTTAAAAATTATTTGTTATAGATAGAATATTAATAGTATTGTTTTTAAAAGTAAGGAAGACATATGAAAGAAAGAAAAGAAAACTCAATAACGGTGCAAACACTTAATGACCTAGCACAACTAGCAGACTACTCGTTAATGAATACACTTAACCCTGACCCAGATGCATCGCAAGACGGTGTTGATTATGCACCAAGAGAAATTTTCTCTGGACACTATGTTCCAATTAAGCCTACACCAATAGAGGACCCAGTCTACATCGCACACAGTAAGAATTTTTTTAATGAACTTGGTTTTTCCGATAATCTAGCACAGTCAGATGATTTCGTCCGTATGTTCTCAGGCGATATGTCTCAGGTACCAAAACCAATGAATAAACTCGGTTGGGCATGTGGTTATGCTCTTTCTATCTATGGAACCGAGTACTACCAGCAGTGCCCTTTTGGAACTGGAAATGGATATGGTGATGGTCGTGCAATGTCTGTTTATGAGGGTGTGATAAATGGTAAACGCTGGGAGATGCAACTTAAAGGTGGTGGTAAAACTCCATACTGCCGTGGTGCAGATGGTCGTGCAGTTTTACGTTCAAGTATCCGTGAGTTTTTAGCGCAAGAGCATATGCATGCACTTGGGATTGCTACATCACGTTCTTTATCTTTATATACTTCAAATGTAGAAACAGTGAATCGCCCATGGTACAAAGAAGGTTCGTATTCTAAAGACCCTGAAGTGATGATAGAAGAAGCTGTGGCTATCTCAACAAGAGTTGCCCCTTCATTTATCCGTGTGGGTCAAGTCGAACTTTTTGGTCGTCGTGCCCGTAAAAATGAGCACCCTAACGCGATG